>NZ_JAEHBX010000087.1:0-15851 GCF_016483395.1 Bacillus cereus group sp. N21 | reverse complement strand
GAGTCTACGGCTGTCAGTGCTAGCCTACTAGTGTTATATAGAGGGTTATTCATTGTAGTGAGGTTATTCTGAAAACGGGAAGCTGTGGAGCTTGCGTTATTAAGAGTCCCTATAGTTTGGTAGATACTCACTAGAGCCATTCTATTAGAGTTAATAGCTTGATCGTTTGCCGCCTTCTGAGCTGCTCCTAACTCATTGATTCTAGCTATCATGTCATCTACAGAACCTGTATAAGAGCCTGCAGACTGCATTAATTCAAAATATCCGTATTGAGCCTCTATTTGAGCCTCCCTAGCTCCAGACATACCTGCTTTCATTTGAGTCTGATAAGCTTTCATTTCGTTCATCATTCCCTGGTGAGCAGCAGAAACTTGAGTGTATCCTCTTGTTATGTCACTATTCATACGAGTAAACTCAGAGCCGAACGTACGTGTCATTTCACTAGTAGTACTGTTCATTCCGTTTCCTATACGGCTAATTTCGTTATTTATTTGAGTGACTTCATTTGAGGTAATATTGCTAAGCCTATCTATCTCGGATTGATATTCATTTCTGATCTGAGCGGCTATTTGTTGTATATTGGCTCCAATTCGTATAAGCTCCCCGTTAACCTCTGAAACTTCTCCTCTTACATCTCCGTCAAGAGGGTTAAAGCCACTATCAAAGTTTGAACGTGCCTGCTGCCCTATAGATACCATATTGATTCCTATAGAGCTGAGCAATTCGTTTACATTGTTTACATTCGAACCTACATTACTCCCTAGATTATTAATCTCAGAATTAAAAGCTTGTCGAATAGTTCGACCTACAGAGCTCATATTCGAACCCATTCTACCTAGCTCTCTATTGATTCTCTCAACATCGCTACGTATATTAGAATTGTCTATTCGGGCATCTATCTTTACACTTCCGTCAGCCATGTATATTCACGCTCCTTAGTTGTCTAATTTAAAGAGTCTCCAGGAGCACTGCTACGAGGTCTTAATTCTCTGTAAGTTTAATAGCCTTGTTCTCTTGAGCTAGTTGCTTGCGTGCTTCCTTGTAACGTCTCATGCGGTCCTCGTAAGCTTTCAACTCTCTAGCCTCCCTCATAGCCTTCGCTTGAGGCAGCTCATAAAAGGCTTTTTTCTTCTTAATATCCTTCACCTGATCCGCATTGTCTTTAGTCTTCTTAGGAACTTCACAAGTGCGGTACTTAATAGCAGTCTTCATAGGTGTCTCTTCTGACAAGTTATTGAATAGAGCTAAGAACTCGTTCCAGAGTAGCTTTCCTTGCTGCTCGATTAGATTAATTTTGTAGTCAAACAAAAAGGACGAGAAAATCCGTTCAGCGTCTATAGTAAAATCAACTATAGGAACCTCTTGAAATGTCTCGTCCTCTTCAGCTACATCTGTGGAGTTATCTTTATTGGTCATCTCATTGACTCTCTCTGTATTCTCTAAGTCAATATTAAGCTTAGCTTTGAAGATATCAGCGAGAAGTTTATTCTGCTGACTTCCGTTAAGTTGAGTTAGTAAGCTACGTTCTACTACAAGCATATTGAGGGCTATTAGCGGTTTACTCTTATCAGATACCTTTTTATCATCAAATAGTTGCAGCATAACGAGGATGTTATCAAAAGAGAGGTTCAGCTCAATAGCTACGCCTCCCCAAGTCATTACATCTACATTACGCTCTGTGAGTGAGAAATTAGGTCTCATAAGTAATTACCTTACTTCTTAGTTTGAGTTAAGTATGCATCCAGGTTATTTCCTGATTTAGCTCGTAGTTCTTCCTCTACAATCTTAGTTAAGTAGTCGATTAAGCTAACTAAATTCATAAGAGAGCGTCCTGCTTTCTCATACAGCTCCTCGAATGTATCTTCTCCTAAGAATAGTTCGATAGCTTCACTCATAAGCTCACGTTGCTGTAAGTTCATAGCACGTAGAACATCTGGAGAAGCTTCACGGAAATCAATTGCTTCATTTTGTAGCTCCTTAGCTTTCTTCTCATAAGATACAAAGCCCTCTTGATACTTTAACATTGACTCATCATCGAAGTTCACCTTGTATAGTGTTCCTGCTACATCAATCTCTTTGTAAGTTTTCTCGAAAGTAAATTGTAAAGTTGTCATTATGGTTATCTCCCTTTGGTTTTATATTTGTCCCCGTCGAGACAGTTTTTAATTTATTCGAATAAGTTAAAAGCATATTTCGTACTATTTTTTGTTGACAAAAATAAAGATATAAATGAGCTATCATTGATGAGGGAACCTATAAAAGCTCCCTCTCAATGTAATTGATAGCATGAACGGAAGTGAAATGCAGAGGATTAAGCGGAAGCTTTCTCTGTTAACTCTGGAGCTCCGTCAAAAGCAATGTTGAACTCAATTTCCCCTTTAGAGTTTGCATCTCCACCAGGAGCTTTGATTTCTGAGATAGTCGCAGGACCTTCCCACTTATCCCCACCAGGCTCAGTCACACGGAAATCAGTCTTACGAGCATCACCAATTTGGTTAATTTTCTTAAGGATGAAATCTTGAGCTTCATCACCATAAGAACGATGACCTTCGAAGCCATAGCTCATCATAAAACCTACTACTGAACGCTCAGAGGCTCCGCCACCGTCGTAATAGTAATCTTCTTCTACTTCCTCGTTATTGTCTGGATCTACGGAAGTAATCCCTTTAGCGATAACCGCCCACTTAGGAGTAGCCTTCGTTCCTGTATTGATCTCAAATTTATAAAGATGGTTCAATAGATATGCCATTATGCATTCTCCTTATCGTTTATTCGCCTTCGTATAGTTCAGCGCTAAAAAGCGCGGTATATATAAACTCGTTTACTGCTGTCTTCTCAACGAAATTAGGCTCCACATACACATTTAATCGCCTTAGTGTATAGGAGCCATCAATAGCGTTAAAAACACGCCTGTGAACGTTATTTAGTTCTCTTGTAATAAACTCCATTGTGTTGTTTACTTCCAGTTGATTACTACTTTTTGCGAGAATTTGAATTTGTTTGTTGATGATTTCACCTTCGTAATATTGCTCTCCTAGTGCTGACGGAATCATTCTAATAGCAATACTTTTTCGCGGTGTATCATTTACTCCTATATCCAATAAATCGGCTTTTATAGGAGCAAATAGGATATTCGGCTGCAAAGTAGTGGTTAAATGCTTCTTGACCGATTCAATTAGCCATATCATGTTTGTCCTCCTATAAGTTCCGTTTAATCTCGTTTTCTACGATTCTTGCCCAATCCATTACATGTCTAGCTTTTGCTTCTTCAAACCATAAGCCTCTCGCGTTAGGATTCACGTCTTTAGAGAAGTTGTATTGCGGATTGTAATACACTCTTCTTGCATATGGAGTATTCCATTCAATATGACCTTCTCCAGGCCTACTAAAACGAATAGACGAACGTTCTAATTCACCTGTATCTTTTGGTATATAAAAGTTACTGTCTTTTAACACCTGTTGATCTAATGCAAATTGTGCTTTTTCAGTAGCTTCAATGACTTTACCCTCAATTGCAGGTGTATCAATTCTAATGTTTAATCGAATCATACGAGCACCACCTCCACATGATGAAGAGTGCTTCTATCATAAAAGTCACTGACTTTGCTAACGGTCATTTCTTTTCCGTTGAATATGACTTTTGACTTTTCTTTGAAAGTAACAGATGTTGAATGTACTGCATCATGAAATAACAGTGTTTGCATAACAGTACTATCGCCATTACCATTAGATACAAATGTCTTTTTAGGTTCAATTCGAACCCTTTCAATCGTTACAGCAGGTTCGTAGTTATCACTACCACCCCAAGTATCATCCTCACCCTTATATTCTAAATACTCGACTGTATGGATTAATAATGAACGTCTAATTGGTTTAGCCATGTACACACACACCTGCATATAACAACCCAGTGGGTTTAAGAAATTTAGGTACTGAGATTGCATACTGAGCATAGAAATTAGGAGCACCATTCGTCCCTACACTCATACCGTTTTCAGAATAAGCGCCCACAGAAAAACCACCGCCACCTTCACTTACAGTTGCGGAAGTCTCTCCATTAATCGCTAAAAACTCAACTTGTGCAGCAGTAGCTTTCTTTACCTGCTTCTTAATAAAAGGCGCCAACTTATCAAAGTCAACGCCTTCCAACTTGTAATTTATAACATGGTCAATTTGGTCACTAGCACGAGAAATCAACCGATCTAATAACGCTACATCAGATACTGGAGTACCTCTGTATTCGTTATTGTAGTAATCTACATCGATATACGGCATGTGATCACCTACTTCTCTGCTGGTTCACTCTTCTTCAGCTTAGAGTTTTCAGCTTTTAGTTTGCTATTTTCGGATTTTAACTTTTCGTTTTCTGCTACTAATTCATCCTTTTCAGCTAAAATATTATTAAATTCAGCCAACGAAACATTTCGTCCGCCTGTAGCTCGAGTGATGATTGTGCCATCTTCGTTAATCTGATCATATCCATCTAATAGGTAACTATCTAAGCGTCCCTCATCGATATTTAATGTTTTATTTAATCTTTTTACTTTTACAACGTTGCTCATTTACATTCTCCTTTCATAAGAAAAGAGAGAACCATCAAGGCCTCTCTTAAGCTCCTTCAATATTAAATTTAATGCCGTCTACTTTCTTCTGAATAGCGAATACATCCCAGTATTTACGCTCATAGTACAGGTATTTCCCTCCTGTAGCTGCTGTTGGTTCATCTAAGTCTACAAACTCATATTTCTGTGGAGAAATAACAGCAGCAGGATGTACTAGAATCATATTGATTTGTTTTGCTGCTGCATCTGGAACTGCGCCATTTGTGAAGTTATAAGCTGTCTTCATACGAGAAGAAGATACAACTTTAATTGACACATCTTCAAGAGAATAGATGCTACGATTCACACTTCCTTTATTCGTACCTACATCTAAACTACGTTGAATCTCTTTCGCTTGTTTAAGTAATTTATTCACTTGTGGAGTCACATAAAGGATACGGCCTTCTTGTGGCACCTCAGCGTCATCCATTTCCATCATGAAATCATCGTAAAGGCTTAATACATTTTCTACAGTTGGCGCAGTTGTATTTGCAGTTTTACCATTTGTAGTGAACTCAGAATACAGCTTTGAAGCCATATATTTATCCATCTCAGGAATTTTTTGTTCATCGTTAAATACTCGCGTAATATTTGCAATCGATAATGCCATATTTGTTTCGTTGATATCCTGTGGATCTACTAAAGTCTTAAACTCACGATCATGAGCAATTGTTTTTGGTTCCCAATCATTATCTGCACGACGAGTGTAGTTACCAACAACATCACGGTCAACATCAACAAATCCACCTACTGTAATACGTGGGATTTGAATTGTTTTCGCATCTACCCATTTGATGTTCTGGTTATTCGGTGTATTGTACAGTTCAAAGAAGCTTAACCCCTTTGAAAATTTTTGTTGTAGTGCTTGTTGATAATCCGTTGCATAATTTTTCGTCATATATGATTCACTCCTATTTTTGTTTTAATTAAGACTTAAATGCTTCTGCCCATTGCTCAGCTAGTGAAGGTGTTTTCGTTTGATGTTGACCATTCGAAAACGTTGGTTTTGGATTTCCTTGTGGTTCTTCCGCTACACTTTTAAAATGCGGAAACTCTTCTACTACCATTTCGATAGCCTTGGTAATATCTACATCTTCACTAACTTTTGTTTTTGCTAGAGTAATAACTGCATTTAAGCTCTTTTCTTCTTTAATGTCCGCCTTTAGTGCAGCTATCTGCGCTTGAGAATTAAAAAGAGACTCATCCTTTTCTTTAAGTTGAGTCTCTAAACTTGTTAATTTCTCATTATTTTTTTCTTGCTCTGTTTTCTGCGATTCCTGGTATTCCTTCCAACCATTCACCGTTTGTTTCAACTGATCTAAATTCTCTACACCAAGTTTCTTCAAGAATGCTGCTTCTTGCTTCTGTTTCGCTTCGTCCATCTGCTCTTGTGTAAAAGTAGTAGGCTGTTGTGCAGGTGGTTCTTGATTCGCTGGTGGTGTAGTTTCTGGTGTCGCTACATTTGGTTCACCTCCTTCCGGTGCAGCTGGTGGATTGTCTCCTCCTTCAGAGAAGAATTGCATTCCTTTTACTCGTAATCTAAATGGTTTTAACATATTAAAGAGCCCCTTTCTCTGTAAGTTCGCATTGCAAACGATATCCTTCTAGCTCCCAAATCTTATTCACAATTCGTCCCTTACAACATTCGATACCAATTTTCACATTATAATTAGCAGGATCTACGCATGCACTTGATTCAGTTAAGATAAATCCATTCGGAAGTTTCGCGACAACTACAGTACATTTGCCATGAAACTCTTCTACTGTCCAATGTGTTCTTTCTAAAATGCTATTAATATCTTCTTGTGTCACTGTGTTTTTCATTATTCAACAACCTCCCAATCTTCCGCTAAAGCATCAGAAGTACTAGGTGACCATGTAGCAACATCATTTTGGGCAGTTTTCAATGCAAGGTATGCACGATATGGTACGTTTTCCCCACCGAACGATTCTTTCATGATATCTGTAGCTGGCGGATATGATGCAGCAGGCACATAATAAATGAACATACCTTTACCATTCCAACCTTTACGTGAGATTTTATTACCTTTTTTAACTGCTTCAATCGCTTGACCAAAATTCACATTAATTCCTCCTATACAATTTGTTCTCGGTTATATTGACGCTTGCGCTTAGTCTGATTGATGAATTCCCTCATGTCAGATTGTCGTTGCGAAACCTTATTCTTCGCTTCCTTCACGCCTTCTGCATCGCCTAACGCTTCCATAACCTTTACTTCCTTCTTAGCCTTTCTAATCTGCCGTTCTAGATGTCTTTGCTGTTGACTTTCCTTATATACTCTAGAATTCTCTGCATCGTCATACGGTTCATAACGCTTTGTTGATTTGCCTTGGATGAAAGGGTAGATAATATGCCGGCAATTGACCCCTAATAGCCCTGCCGGTTCACCATATGATGTACTGGAGAATGGATGGTATCGTTTACTTTTACCATCTTTAGAAAAGATACGGCCTTGAAATGGAGCACAGCGAGGTCTTGCGCCAATGTGTGAACTAACTTCTATGAGATCTACATCATACTCATCCATACGGGTCATTTGCATCTCATTCGCTACATTTTGGCTAACAGAACGACTTATCATGTTAACGTACCCTTCTGTACTCCACCGTTTTCCTGCCTTGTCAATCAAAGCAGGGATTCCACGTTGAGTCCAATCGGAAACAGCTTGTCTTAGTGCCTGTTGTGCCGTTATGACACCACCAAGAACCTTACCTACTGTTTTATTTAAAATGTCTAAATAAACCTGTTGAGACTGTTTGAGTATAGTGGTATTCACAAGATTGAATGTTTCTAAAGCTTGCCGCTCATAAGCATTAAGGATTCCTATTAGCGCAGCACTTGTATACATCGCTGGCGCGGCAACTAAACTCCCTGCTTGCACCGCTTCTAAATACATCGCTTCATGTTGTTCCACTGCTGTAAATCCCGCAGCTTCTAACATCTTTCGTACTTCCTCAGCCGTTTTACCGCTATAACGCGCAATAGTATTCATCTGCTGCTGATTTAACTTACCGAGCTTATTCAACTGAACTACGCGCCAATGCTGATATTCTGTGAAATCCTCAGCAGTTAATAGCAGTTCCATGTCATACTTGAGAACTCTGGCCATATTTAAAAGCAACTCTTCTTCGATCGCATTGTAGATATCCACTACAAACATAGAGAGTTGTTGTAATTTCTCAGGAGGCAGTGCCATGATTATTCAGCTCCTGGATCATTATTTTGTTTCTGTTGCTTCCCTTCCAATCCAAAGAAATCAACGTTTTCAGGAAGGGCCATTCTATTCTCTTCCGTTATTTCTTCTACGATTTTCTTCGCTTCCTCTTCAGAAACACCGTGTATCTTCATAATGGCTAGCTTTTTAGTTGTTAAACCATTCATAACAAGCGTAATTTGCTTATTAATCTCTGCTGTTTGATCCTCTGCTATAGAGTCATCAAAGGTAACAGTAACTTCATAGGTATCAGTACTCTCAAACTCATCATACAGAGCAGCAATGTCGATAATGATATCTACTAAATCACGAATACCATCTTCAATAATGGTTTCATGCGACTGCTTCGTCCTAAACGTCTTGGAGTTTTCGCTTACAACCTCTGTTGCAGTCTTAACTCCTTGCCCATCAAAGCTAAAAGTACCAGCTGAAAGCCCAACTTGGGATGACAGATAGTTCAATAAAGCATTAATAGCAGCTGCGTGTTCTTCCACACGCAACTCAACTGAAATGTCTTGTATTTTATCCACGTTATCGCCTAGCTGGAACGCTTGATACACTTCATCATTTGCATCAAAATATCGTAACATTGATCCAGTTAGTGGATCTGCAACTGTCTTAATCGCCATATCAGGAACGATAATTCGTTTCTTCCCTAAAACAAACTCACGTTGGAAGCTATCAAACGCAATATCGAGCGATTTAAGAGTTCCTAATGCGTTAGCGTATATAGAAATACCGAGCGGTGAACTCATATCAAAGTTGTTAGCTGTATTCGGTTTGAAATACACAAACATCGGTTTAGATAAGTTCTCAATACGTACTTCTTCTTCCAGATCAGGATATAGAGTAGATAACGGAACCTTTACACCTAAGTCACCTTGATTTTTACTCTCGTACAGCTCATTTCTGATAACGTATTCGCTACCTTCAATTAGATGCCATTCAAGCAGTGTGTATTTCTTATCGCCTTTTGATATTTCATTTACAAATACACCTTCAGTAATATGTTTGTTATCCCAAGCTACAGGAATGAAGCAGTCTGCTGTAACGTAAGAAAGCTTAATTCCATTGTCCCAATACACTTTAATGACCATGCCACCTAAAGCGAAGTTGTACTCTAGATACCTTTGAAACTCTTTAATGAAGTTATTTTCATCAAGAACATTTTTGATATCATCAGATAATGTTTTATCTGATATGTTAATTGAACATTTTTCATTAAAAATAAGAGCAGCCATTTCCTGTGATATAACTTTTGCCATGTTAAGCGATGCCATTATCCTATTCTTCTGTCCATCGAGCGTGTGATACTTAACATTGTGCCATTCATCATAATGGCCACTGTACAAAGCTTTCCACATATCAATATGTTTGTAGGATTCCTCGTTAACAGGTATGTCTTTTTTATCAGATATCTTCTTAACACCGCGTATTAAGTTCAACTTATACATCCACCTCCTTACCGTATCGACGATAGTTTTAAACATGTTTTCACCGCCTTATTTTACGTATCGTTTATAGAAGTAATTGTTACTATAACGTGCCTCATCTAAGGCGTGGTTATAAGCATCTATTGGCTCTCCGTTATCTAAACGGACATACATACCGATTTCTTTTAAGAAATTATAGTGATCGTATTCATCACACTCAACAAGCAAGAATTGTTCATTGGTAATGGAATTTTGAAGTCTTTCAATCCCAACTTCTTTCCCTTTACTTGCTCCCTTTACATCATGGGCGTTATTATCAGCTGTTCTCGTTTGAATACCAATCAAGTGTAATTCTTCTCTCAAAGACTTACATGCAGGATCCACGTATACATCTGTATAGTGCATTTCAAACTTCTTAACGCACCATTCAATGAACTTCTTAATCTCTTTTGCATAAGTGGACATCGCTTTAACTTGCCCGGTGTCTTTACCGCTGTGATAGTAGTTAGCAACGCGTAGTAGTCTAAACTTATCCTCATACCTAATGACTATATTGCAGCTGCATGAAGTGGCATCATTCTGACCACCGTCTGTCATAAAGTACATCTCATATCTTTGCCCAATAACAGCAGGGATTATGTTCTTCTTCATATCAAACATTGAATAGATAACGCCCTGCGGCATTACCCTTCTACCAAACCAATCTCGTTCCAGTAAATAAGGATTCTTTGAAAGAATATCGTGTATTTCCTGCTTCCTTTTCTCAGTAAGAATCGGATTATCATCAGGAGTCCAATGAGTCCAACGTGTATTTTGCACATCAAACACTTCTGAAATAACCGGATGGTTAGGAGCAGGAGGGTTTAAATCTGCTAAATGGTAACGGTCCTGCGCTGCGAAAGTACGACGGAAGCATTCTTGAATCATGCCCATATTAAGCAGATTAATCTCACAGAATACTACACTACCAAGTGACATACCCGTTATGGCGCCGACACTATTACTCTTACCAGCACCCTTATAATAGACACGTTTGATTCCATTCGGAGTGTGTATTTCTAAATGCGAACCGCGCTCATCATGTTTGATGTCTGCTAAATTCCCAAATATATTTTGTAATCCAGTACCATCACCATCAATGAACAGTCGGTGTGCTTGCTCTTGGTTATATGCTACGATCAAATGATTTGTATCCCTTGCCCACGTCAAATAATCAGCATAGCGAAAGTGCCCTGCTGTTGTCTTCCCCGATCTGGGCGTACCCTCGAGTACATCAAATGTGTAATTATATGGCCGATAGATAACCTCTAACTGTTTAGGGGAAAACTTAATTGCTGTTTTGCTCATATTGTTTACGCCCTTCTATTAATGCATCGAGTAATGAAGTATCTTTCTTTTGACCTTTGAGCAGTTTAATTCTTTCTTCAATAAATTCTGTTTCTGCCCTCATCTTACTTAACTGTGCTTGCAGCTTTTCTCGCTCTAATTTCGATTTATCAATACGAGTTTCAATTTTAGAAATCATATCAAGTGCTTTGTTAATAGCATCCGTGTAAAAGTCATCCCTTAGCGTATATGAATAAGCACCATCGCCCGATACTGCCATTCCTTTTAAGCGATGCTCCTTCTGATCTTGCATTAACTTAGCTAACTTAAAGCGAGCAACCTGTAATTCTTGCTCTTGCCCTTCAATATCCTGAGACAAGTCAAATAGCACTCTATCTTCATCAGACAAGTGTTCATAAACAACAGTAGCGTATAAACCATGCGTCACAGCGTTCTTATTATTAGCAGGAGCACCATGACCAACAGCATTTTTATTACCATACTTAGGATTCTTGTTACCAGGATTACCTACCGCATTTTGATTTCCCTTCAACGCAGTAGATAACTTTTGTGAAGTACTACGTTTCTTTTGTGCAGTACTACATTCATTTTCATTTGCAGTACTACAATCAGAACCATTCAATTTAACTACCCATTTATCTCTAGATTTCCATGAGGAAATTGTTTTTTCTTGTTCCTGAAGAATCTCAGCAATCTTTCGATTTGTGATTTCTCCATTGTGTTCTTTAAACACTTCAAACGCTTTATCTCTGTTCGGGCTTCTTGCTTTAGCCACGACCACCACCTCGCGATAGACTCTATTAGTTTTTTATGTTTAAGCTTTTAAAAAATCATCAATTGTTTTATCTAACACACTAATAAAAGCCTCTCGCGTTTGCTTCGGTGTCATATCATCACTTATTTCATTATGCATAGCTACTGCCTTTTCTAGTTTCTGCTGATCAATGTGTTGTTTTGCTAAATCCATACCGATAACGTTATTTATTAACTGACCGATAATAACGGTTTGTTCTTGTTCAGTTAGTTTCATTTGTCTAACTCCTCCTCATGCTAAATGCTTTATAAAATAAAAAAGCAGCTGTTATGCTACTTTAGTTGTTTCTCATCCCTCAAAGAAATGATATTCGTATTGTCCATTGGTACCATCTTTAACAGCTATAATCTTAGCCAACTTGAACTTAACCGCACCATCATTATAGTAAACTTCAATTGATACGTCATACTGCAACCAAAGAGCATCATAATACTTTTTGATTTTCTCGTTGCTCCTTACAGTGAAACCAGCTACAGGACCGTTATCCCAATATGATGTTTTTACTTGTATAAAAGAAAGCTCTTCACCATCAACAATGATCTTATCAATGTCTTTTGTTATATTCACGGTATCACTCCTTTACTCCACAATACCACAAAATAAAAAGCAGCGAATTCGCTACTTAATAACATGCTCCATATTGTCATCGACTACATTACCGTTTTCATCAGTAATCTTTTCAGCAAAGTATTCATCTGTATCAGCTTCAAAGAAGTTCTTTGCTTCTTCGTATGTTTCGAATTCTTCCTCGTATTTTTTGTGATATCTCCAATAATGAACAATAAACATCTCTCAATCACCTCAAAAGAATCTTATTTTAAAAAATCCGTAACGAAAACTAATTTATACAGGGAAATGAATAATATACACAGAAAAACTACCGATAACATGCATTATGTTAATAAGGTAAACGGGAAATACCGCAGTATCAGTGTTTTCTTAAATGTCGATGTATACGAGGTATTCATAATTTTATACATTGGCTTAAAATCGCCATTTTCAGCACCCAAACACCGTTATTTCCTGCATAAACTTCACTTTGTTAACTATCTCTATTTTCGTTCGTTGTGTTCGTTTGTTTCGTTAGGATTACTTATCCAATCACTCGGTAATCATTTACCTTCTTTTTGTTCCTTGAAACACTTATTACATAAATCTTCATCATGTTTACCAACATTAGTCTCCATAACAGACATCCATTTTCCGCATGCGTAACATTTATCCATCTCAATCTCTCCTTACTTACCCAACAGATAATCTACCCATTCAACCTCTTTATTCAATTCCTCATCAGACATCTTCTCTAATTCTTTAAGGGTGTAATTTTCTCCAAACTCTTTTCCACCCTCAATGACGAATCGAATCATTTCTTCTCTAGTCATATCCTTACCCCTAATCCTTATTAATCAAGATAATTGCAGGACCATCAACAACAATCCCACCAACCTCTATCTTCTCATAAGGCTCTACATCAATTGTTGTAATCCCTTCACGCTTCTCTAACTCTTCACTTAAATCTTTCGTTGAAACGTTCTTTAAGTTCATCCCCTCATCCCTTATCATCATTTATCAATTCATTTCCCCAATCCGATAACCAAAATAAATCACCAGTAGAGTAACAAGTGTACCTATGAAGTATCCCGTAAGACCTCCTAACCAAAACATCCCATCACTTCCTCTTACTTATTGAAATAACCTTCAATATCACTTAACTGTACTGTTCCATCCTCTTCAACCATCTGTTTAATGTCTTCTAAATAGATATCTCGTGCATATTCTTCTTGATTCTCACGAGCTCTATCGATAATAGTTTGTGCTGAATAAAATGGTTTACTTAATCCAGCAAGTTCACTATATACAGTTGGCACTTGATCTAATAGGTATTTATAATCACTTAATTCACGTTTTACCTTATCTTCATCTAAGTTACCTTGTTCATCTGTAACACGCTTCTTCCAAAAATCTTCAAATACTTGTTTGTAATCATTTGCTTTCATTATCTCCATCTCTCCTCTTCAAAATAAAATAAGACGCCATACCGATAACAGCAGCGCCTAGGATAATTGCTATTAGTTTAATCATTGTTCTCCGCAATCAAATGCTCAATTCCTTTTACGCCTTTATCATCAACATGCATGTCCACTCTTCTTAGAATCTGTATTACATCATCTAACGTTTGAATCTTATTTGGATCAATTTTATATCTATGTGATTGGAGTACTAGTGGTTTAGATTTAATAATTTCGCCAAACATCTTTTATTCAAAACTACTCATCATTCATCATCCTCCTATTCAAATGCCCATTTTATACAAAATAAAAGAGCACCCACAATTGTTAGGTGCTCTGATATATAAAGTGGTGTCACCACATACTGTAATATATGCTTGTCCTGTTCAAATCGTGCATAAAAAGAGAGCATCCACATCAGTAGATGCCCAAACGTGTAGGAGTTTTCAATGAGTATTGAATAGGACCTGAGAGAGGTTGTCCTACACTACATCATATGCTTGTCTATCTCAAAAGGTGCAAATAAAAGAACTCTATACATAGGGATAGAGCTCTTTATGCGAGTAATGGTGTATTTATGTTGACCTGATATTGTATGTCGAGAACTTCCTTATGTGCAAACGAAAGAGAGCACTCCCCCAGCAAGTGCTCTCTCGTGAAAACCGATGGGGTAACATGTCGGAAACCGTTCTGTATCATTATATGATGTTCAATCCTAACTATACCTAATACAACCTTTAAAGATGCTTATTATGTAATTTCTATATAACAACGAAAAAAGCACCCGTTATGGATGCCTTTCAACTCTTTATGATATATTTTTAGCAAATTCAAAAACGAACGTTTTTATAAAACCGAACGAAATTTCTCCGCCTTTTTCTTTAATCTTTTCTATCAGTTTACTCCACACTGTTTCATTTTTTATCTTATCTAAAAAATCATGACCTTCCGGAGTGAGCGAACTAAACATGCAAACAGGGAAATTATCACCATACTGAATATTATTTTTTACCAATCCAGCTTCCTCTAATAATTTCAGATGATTTGCCGCGTTTATTCTATCAATACCTTCTGGAATATCTAATTCTATTCCATCATCTGTTTGTTCTTCAATTAACAATAATAGTTTTTTAACTAATTCCATATCTCTTTTCATATTAACCCCTCCTAATTGCATTATAACAAACAAAAAGCCATCACCGAAAGGTAACAGCTCTGTAGAGGGGAAGAGAGATAACAAATGGCAATAAGTATCTCTTTAAGCCAACTGGTACTCTAGGTACTCTCGGGCTTCTCCCAATCACCATCGACACCATATCAGATTATATTACTTATATGTGTATAGTGACTGAGAGAAGAGCAAGAGTCTTCTCTTTTTAAGTCCGTAGACACCATTTTCAACCCATGAAAATGATTTGTATCAAGACGTATAATTTATTCCGCGCCTTGCGTGAGCTAACGCGTTTTCAAGGGGACGGAGGGGATGGTTCCGCCGCATTAGCTCAAACAAAGAGCGAAAGCTCTCTGCTTATCGAAAATTCGTGAGTAATCGATAAAAGTGCAATGCCGTTCAAATCGACGAAGATTTTGTTCTTGTACTACAGTTTTTGAAATGTGCGATTCATTCAATCATAGAACCATCACCCATTCCTTTTTCAAATGTAGAAAACATGAAACGACATGACGCAAGACGGTGGTCGTGTGCACCTCTCACTAATAATAGTGTACCACCTTTAAATCAAGAACAGTGTTGCACAGATGTAGCATGATTGTAGCATTTGTTCATTTTACTACTTACTCGTCTAATGTGTTGATAGCTATAACCTAACTCACTAGCAATCTGCTTTAAATTAAATCCCATCACATCACGCAAATATATAATTTGTTGTTCTAGCCCTTTCTTTTTACTCATAACAAACTGTGCTTCTCCCAGTAATACCTTCTTATCTGCAATTCGTTCTTTTAGTCTTTCTGATTTGTCCATAATACGATCATGACGTCCTGCAATCTCATCTAACGCTAAAGGAATCTGTCCACCTGTCACACGATCTTTGCTGTAATCAGTTACCCCATTAAACTTAGGAGCATTCATATGCATATTTTTAATCAAGTATTTGTGCTCTAATTTCAAATCCTTTAATTCAATCTCCATTAATTCGATTTCTTCGCCTAAGTTTTGATAAATGTTTGTCATGGTAAATCCTCCTATTTCAATTTTGTTATTTTAATTCACATCAGGTATGTGAAATTTTAATACCTATCTTCTGAATAAGGGAACGATAACTACAATACAGCCCCCACCACACTGTTAGTCATGGTTCCGTTATCCATTTACACCGCTAATTCATCGACATATCGTAAATAATCAACTGGTGCTCTTTCCGTCTGATCTACTAAGTATCCATAAATATC
>NZ_JAEHBX010000086.1:0-15882 GCF_016483395.1 Bacillus cereus group sp. N21 | reverse complement strand
GAAAAAAGTGAAAGCTTCCTCGATTTCATCGAGGAAGCTTTCACTTTTTTAACTATAAGGACTTTTTCAGTGGCCTCAATCTGTAGGAGGTGTCCTTGCTCAAACGGCTAAGTACGAGATTATTGAAGAACTACGTTCTCGATATAAAGTAATCTGGCTTGTCGCCATTGCTCAGTTAAATCGTTCCAGTTACTATAAGTGGAGTTCAACACGTACTCAAAGACAATTACGCTTTTCAAAGGAGATACATTGCGTGAACAGATTCAAGCAATTGAAACATACATCTATCATTATAACTACAAACGATTCCAAAAACGACTCAACCATCGAGCTCCGATTGAATATCGAATCTCGATGGCTGCCTAGTCTTTTTTTAAAAGCTGTCTACTTGACGGGGGCAAGTCCAGGGAAACGTGTTGTTTCTAAGGTGGACAACCTACGTTTCTATAATTCTCCATCTTGGCAGGATAAAGATGTTGCCGGAACTGTGGATACAGGATTAGGATTTACAATTGATGCAAAAATAACTGTCAATGGATCAACACAATACAAAGTACACAATTCGAAAGGGAATACGTACTATATTACGGCTAGTGAAATTTTAACAAAGCCGACTCATATCACGTTGAGTCGGCTTTGTTTATTGTAATTTTATTTTTTACTTTTTAAAGCTTCTTTTAGTGTTTCAAGGGTCTGTTTTAACCATTCTATAGGTGTTAAGTTTAATGCTGGGTAATAAATATAAGTATTATATTTAATAAATTCCTCTTTTTCGCTATCAGTTAAATTACTGTTTAAAAATGAAAGTATATCATTTTTAGTATTTTCAATACAGATTTTAGTAACTTCCATTATAAATTCATTAAGGGCTTCCTCAGGCGATTCAATGTCTTGGTGAAATGTTCCTGCTAAAAAATCACCTAATTCTTCATAAGGGTTATATCTATCTTCCATATAAATTCTCCTCTACTTTACTGGATATCCTGTTATAATAAAACTTCCTTGGTTATTTTTTTTCAAAACAATTATAGCATTTTCCACATCTAAAGCACTATTTGATCCTCTTTCGATATATCGTCCAATTATAGTATTACCTTTATATCTTAGCGGTAAAGTTAGTCTGCTATTAGGATTGTTTAACCACCTATTTATTTTTGCTATATTTTGCGGATTACCTAATACTTCATTAGCTACTCTCTCTGCTGTAGCTCTATCAGTGAAAGTTGATGACCCTGTTATTTTAGAATCATTCTGTAATCTTTGCAACAACTCTGCATCTGTTTTTCCAACGTGTTTCTTGAGTAAGTGGCCACCTCTTTGGCCATTTTTTGCCTCATGGGCATTTAACCCTCCTCCTGGAGCTAACGGACTAGTATCTCCTGGTTTTACAGTATTAGTATCAACTCCCCTAGCAAACTGATGAGTTGATAGCTTTTCTTCAGCTTGCTTAAAATCAGGTATATCAAATCTAGAGCGTATATTATTTCCACCAGCAAATGCAAATCGGTCTTTCAATGGTATTTGATTCGAAACGGACGAGATACCTTCTGAGAATTTTGCTAGATTCACACCTTCACCGAGTGTAGTTACTTTCTTTCCCTACTTTGCTTATCCCTTTATCCCCAATCCATCCTAATCCAATTTCCATAAAAGCATTTGTTCCCCATTTTGCAATACTTTCTGCATCACCATGCCAAACATCATTCATAAATGAATCCGAAAAAGTATTCCACGCAGTAGAGACTGTCTCTAGGGGATGACCTATAGCATACTTCATGTTTTCTTTTGCTACTGTATCGTCTAGTGAATCAAAAAATTCTACGATTGCTCCAATAAATTGTCCAGAACCATTCCAGACACCACTCACAACTTTTTCAAGTATATTTTTTTCAGAAGTACCATCTTGTAATATATCTGATTCTACTACATCACTCGATTTAATTCTATTATCCAAACGAATATTAGTATCTAAATATTCTTGAATAGAATCTGCCCATTCCATATTCAACCCTTGCGTACTAAATGTGCCACTTGCAAGACTAAACCCTTTTCCGCTTTGGACTTCGGCAAGGCCTGTCGCAATGCTAGCTGCTAATTGAATTGCTGTATTATACTTATTGCTAGATGTTTGATTGAACTGATACAAATGATCTAACTTTTCTTGCAGTTTTTTCCTCATGACAGTAAAAAGATTCGCCATAGCGTCCATACCTGGGATTGGCATAGCTTGACTGACAGCTTCCATACTTGTTTTCATTCGGTCAATTTCTTGAATTTGTTCTAATATTTCTTGTTCGATTACATCTGTGGAAGCGACTTGTGATTGAAAATCACTTGGAAAAGCAACATTTTGACGAATTAATTCTTCACACAAATAAATAATTCCTTGTGCTAAAGGAAGAAAGGCTTCTACAAAAAAAGCTTTTGCACTATCATATGTTTGTCCTTGCAAGACAGTATCGCTTGCGAAAGCGTCAATCGACTGAATGGCTTGTTCCATACCTTGAATGGTAGCAGTACATACAGCGTTCATGCTTTGAGTCTGATTTTGTACTTCTCCCAAATACATATTTAAACTCATGCATTGACCTCCCTTACTAATTGTTGTTGCTGATAGGAAAGGTCGTTTTCTAAATCACTAAGGTCTCGTCTTTTTTTAAGCAACGTTTCTTTTTGATTTTCCAATTCGAATGTAAGTTTTCGCTCAATGTGTTGTGCTTCTTGACGCGTATTCATAAAAAAATGAGATAATTCTCTATCACCATGCCAAGTTTCTAGAATTCGGTTAAACAAACGGTTACTTCGATTTTTCCATTCGTGAAAATCTGCTTCCGCTTGTTCCTGAGTTTGAATCGCAGATTGATTCCGGTCCTGCTCTTCGAATACACTTCGTAATTTTTGATTTAATTGTTTGATTTGGTTTTCAATATCTTGACTCATCTTTTTCCTCCTATCGTTTTACCTTTACGAAGGTGGCCACATTAGCGAAAAGTATTTTGAAGTTCGTTATCCATTCTCTCAAACTCGTTAGCTACCGAATGAATATTATCGACTGCTTGTTGGAAGGCGGCGCAAAATTGTTTCGTTAGATCTAAAGCTTGTTGGTTCGCCTCTTGTGCTTTGGAATTAACAGATAGCGTAGTACGCGTCGCCTTTGTTATAGAACGATTTGTTGCACTTTGGATAGTATCCGAAGCTGCTCTCATCTGTGTAGCGATTTGTTGTGCCGCTTGAAAATTACTTTGAAATTGTCCCATCGCTCAAATCCTTTCTATATTTCTATAACGTATTAAGGAAGGGGAGTGCCTAGTATGATGTCCATTATCCTACTGTTCTTCATAGGAACACTCCTAGAAAAATATTGCGGATTTAATTATAATAATAATTGGCTATGTTTTCCTTAAAAAATTCCCTTTTTATAACATGTGTGTTTTTTACAGTCTTCAGTCGGTGGGGGAGAGTTCATAATGAGAGAGAGGACTTTTCCAGGAATGAAATGATAGATAAAGAGATTAGATATGGCTTGAATAGTAGAGGTTAGTATAGTATTTATAATTGATGCGAATGTAAGTGTAAATGGTTCTTGTCAATACAAAGTACACAACAGCAAAGGCAAAACATACTATGTTACTGCAAACGAAGCCTTTGTATATGTGAAGTAAAGTAAAACCGTCTCCCTTACGGAGACGGTTTTACTATCTTTTTGACGCTCTATATCCTGCAGCTTTTGCTTCCGCTTCTGAGCAAAACATTTCTTCGGCATTTGTTTTATCATAAAACTGTTGTCCAGGCATATGATAAATTTTTTCACCCTTACTGTTTTTATTCCCTTTAATATTACAAGAGCCACCTTGCTCAGTTGACTGTTTTTGATTTGGTTGAGGAGCTGGAGTCGCAGCTTCTTGTTTAACTTGAGCCTGTTGTTCTTGTTGTTTCTTTTGCTCTTCTTCCTGCTGTTTTTTCAATTTCTCTTGTTTTCGTTCGTCTTCTTGTTTAGTTGTGGCTGTTTCTTTTACTTTTGTGTCTTCTTTTTTTGTAGTGTCCTTGTCACCATTAAAACATGAAGCAAGTAAAATAATTAATAGAATAATAATACCTAAGCAACCTAAACATCCACACCCGCGGCGCTTTTTATCTTCCTTCTTATTTCCCACTTCTGACATGCTTATCCCCCTATGTATTACAATCTCAATATCGAGTATAACAAATGTTTAGTGATAATTTTACATGTTTTTTCGTAATTAGAATTCTTTTTGTAAGAAATACTACATTTATGGAGGTGTGTCTATGTTTTATACATTTCTAATTACTACATTTATTTTATATTTTGCTTGGTACGTTTATAAAAGAAGGAAAGACCATCATTTGTACCAGCTTATTGCCCGCTTTAATAAAGATGAAGAATTTAAGCGTACATTGGCGATGGGGTTATATTATCGCTTTATGAAACCACAAGAAAACGAAAAGTGCTCATCTGTTTTTATCCGTCAAACACCACTAGAATTTGAAGTGTTTGTTGCAGAGGTAATCGAACGATACTATGCTGGTACAACTTTTGTCACAACAGCATCAGGAGATTATGGTGTGGATTTTGAACATACTGTAAACGGAGAATTATATCTTGGCCAAGTGAAGTGTTTATGTAATGACATGTCTTACAAAGCAATTGCGCTTGTACATAGTAATATTGCTAAGCGTGGAGCAAAAGGTGGATATGTTGTTTCAACTGGTGGTTTTTCGAAAAATGCTAAACAGTACGCAAAAGAATTAAATGTAGAATTAATTGATGGATCTCGATTAGCTGAAATGTATATGGAATCCATTGAACGTCACCCAGTACCTCAATATGTATTAAACCCTGCTAATAATTAACCAGCAGGGTTTTCTTTTTGTACCTCGTATAAATCGTCTACTTTGCAGCCAAAAAGATTAGCCAACAAGAAAAGTCGATGCGCATTTGGAAACGAGGTACTCGTTATGTAATTATTCAGTTGCTTTACACTTACTTCTAATTTCTTTGCTATGAAATCTTTTCGATATCCGCTTTTTTCTATCCAATCCCCAATCCTACTGTTCAATTTAATCTCCATATTTATCACCTGCAGATTATTTCAACGTTTATTTCACAAACACCTTTTTGTAAATAAATTTCTTAATTAGGGAAAATTATTTTCCTAATATAGGCAATTTAATTTCTTATAAGTCATATACCTATAATACTTCCGCCTGGAAGACCATGAGGAAATAGAGACATTAAGAAGGGAGAGGGAATATATGCGTTGGCAATATGCACATTTGAATGAAACTCCTTACCTTTACTCTTCAAAGCATTTAAAACAAATGCACAAGAAAGCTCGTTCAAAAGATGAAACAGAAGCAATATGGGGGCACATGCAAAAACATGAAGTTGATGATTATGAATACAAAGGTTATTACAATTTAGCACGTCAAATCCAAGAGGAACTACACGGTGAAGAAACGGTTGATATGGAATGGGGAGACATATTCGAGGATTACAAACCAGTGATGACAAAGGATGGCTTGAAACTCGAAAAGAGGAGGGAAAATCGATGACAATCGTAGGAGAAGCGGTAGTCGTATGGACGGCAACAGGCTTGTCAGTAATTACGATGAAAGTAGCTGGAAAAATGGGGCAGAGTGTTCCACGTATGACCATGTATACAACGCTCACAGGTTCGTTCTTATACCTTCTACGTTATGTTCTTTTTGTTTTTCTATAAGGGAATACCTACCTGGAATTGATGGACATTTACAGGTGTTTGAAAAATAACTTGTATGGCTGTATTCCAAAAACAAGGGATATATACCCTTATAAAGGGTATATGGGGAGTGAGAAAAATGATTGAATTGTTACTTGTTCCAGCTGCAGGTTTAACAGTGGCATTATTCGGTGATAAGTTCAAAGGGGGAAATGGTGATAAAAGGAAAATGCAAGTCTTTTTTGAGGTATCTGGAATTGCAATTAAAAGAGAAGATAAGCTTCATTACCCGAAGCTTCAAAAGCAAATCGATGATGATCGTAGTACAACGTATGTATATACATTACCAGTCGGAATGCCAAGTAAAATTATTCAAAAGGTAGAAGATGTAGTAAGCGAGGGTTTAAATAAACCGGTACGGATCCAGTACGACAATTATAAATTAAACATTCGTGTATTCCGGAGAGAAATTCCGAAGAACTGGTCGTGGTCTATTGACTTGGTGAAGAAGGGGAAATGGTGTGTTCCTGTAGGACAGAGTCTTGAAAGGATTATATATCATGATTTCGATGAAACACCACATATGGCAGTTAGTGGTTTAATTCGTATGGGGAAAACAGTGTTTTTGAAAAATCTCTTTGCTACATTATCGTTAGCGAATCCGAATCATGCTCATTTTTATCTTATCGATTTGAAAGAAGAAGGACTTGAATTTAGTGAGTACAAGAAATTGCAGCAAGTCGAACGGATAGCTGAAACACCAGAACAAGCACATGGAATGCTGCTAAAGGTTATGGAGAAAATGAGTGAGCGTGGAAAATACATGAAAGAACGTGGTATTAAGAACATCGTTCATACAAAGGAAAGAGACCGTTATTTTATTGTAGTGGATGAAGGGGCAGTACTTGCACCTGCAAAAGGATTACCAAAGGGTCAAAATCAAATGTTGGAGCAGTGCCAATACATGCTGAGTCATATCGCACGAGTCGGTGGAGCACTTGGTTTTCGTATCGTCTTCTGTACACAGTATCCTACAGGTGATACATTACCAAGAGTTGTGAAGCAAATGGCGAATGCAAAATTAGGGTTCCGTTTACCTACACGTACAGCATCCGAAGTAGTGATTGATCAATGCGGTTTAGAGAATTTACCATCTGTGCCAGGTAGAGCGATATATATGAAGGGAAATTTTACAGAACTACAAGGGCCATATATTGATGACAAAGTCATGTGGGAACATCTAAAAGAATATGAGGTGGAGAAACATGAACATCCAGAGTCATATGAAAATCAACCGTCAGATGACGATACTTGCGACGATTAGAAAGCTGCAATTTGCAACTAGAAGACATTTGATGTGCGTACATGATATGGGTGGTATACGGAATGCAAATAGGATAATGGGTGATTTGAAACCATATGTCAGTAAGGCGATACACGGGAAGGAGTATGTATATTATTTCAATAAAGAAGGTCATTCGTTGTTTGGTGAAGGTGCTGTTGTTTCAAGAGGGAAAATGGCACATGCATTGCTACGAAATGAAGCTTGGTTACATTTGTTCTGTCCAGACGATTGGCAAGTTGAAACGGAAATACGTTATAGAAAGAATGGAGAGAAAAAGAAGATTATTCCAGATGTAAAATACAGAGATGAAGAAGGGATACTTCATGCAGTTGAAGTAGATCGTTCACAAAAAATGAAGATTAATGAAGAAAAGCTAAAAAAGTATGAAGAGTTTACGCAAATTTATAAGCAAAAATATAATGGCAAGGTGTCAATTATTCATTTCTTTACAGTTACAAAATATAGGGAAAAGAAATTGGAACAGTTAGCAGCAAAATATGATATATATGTGAAGGTCTATGTGATTCAAAGTATATAAGAGTGTAGCAAAAAATAACCGCCCCTCTACTTATAAGTAGAGGGGCGGGGGTTACGAGGGATAAACATCTTCAAATTTAATCCCAACAAGCATATGTTTCATCATTATAAGGCATTGTGCACTATCATTAACTGTGAAAGAACAAACTTCCTGTTTAGTTTTTTTTACAACCAAAACATCAAAACTAATGGCTAAAACGTCTGTAAGATAGTCTTTGTCCTGAGTATCTATAGCGATTAAAATATTATAAGTATATCTTGGAAAAACACTCCCAGTGTTATACCAGAAGATCCATGGTTCAGCATCTTGCTTATTTAAATTAATAAACATGTTAGTAATAGCATCGGTCACCTGACTCACAATATCTTGGTTTATACTTTCTCCCCAACGATAAGTAGGAAATGCTAATATATCTTTAATAATCAGATTACTAATTTTCTCGATCAATTCTGAAATTTGAAGTGCTTCTCCTCCGATGATTGCTTCCTGTGACGACTTCAAAAAGTTTATATCACGATTTGATTCTAGCACGTTGACTAGAGTGCGAGGATCAGTGAAATCATTAAAATCCATATCCAATTCTTCAAAGAATTTCTTTAATTTAAGAACCTGTCCAAAATGTTCTTGTTTCACAGCAAACACATTATGAAAGTAATTATTCCCCATTTTTCAACAGTCCCTTCTAGATAGAGCATAAGACAGATATATGATGGGAATTCCAATATATAACTATTTTTTGTTTTAAAATGTGGTACTGTACCTTTTCGAAAATAAATTGTCCTAAAGTCTTGAAGAATAAGATTGTTTAGGTTCATTTTTTTGTTCACTGTAGTTTGAATAAACAGTGAACAATTTTTTAGCGTACGAAATTTGCGAAATGTTGGTGCTACTCCATCCCCATCAACTTAAGAGATCAATTGTCCCCAAAAACGAAAAAAATGAGCCGAATTCTCATTAAAAACTGTAAAAAGGTAAAATTTTCGATAGGGGGGTCTCTCAAAATCTTAGCTTTATAGGCATGGGATAGTACCAACAAAACACGAATTTTACAGGTTAAGAAAAATTTGAAAGAGAAAAGTTGATTTAATATACGTTAATGAAACGATTGTTTTAATTAGGTTCTTTAATTGATGATTTTCGTCATAATGTCAGTGAGAGTGATGTGTAATTGAAGAAATACAATGGAGGTTTTTAGTAGAAGAAGTATAAAAAAGTGCTAATAAGTTTGCAAACAGGATTGCAAACAAAAATGCAAACTAAACGAATACTTCTTAGTAATGGTAAGAGATAAATGGTCGCTGATATGTCCTCTAAACCCTTATATTATAACGTTTGTTAACGATGTATACTCATGCATAAAACTGACTACTTCAACCGAACACAATCTGGGCACCATGTAGTGAAGAACTTAACTACTACTGGCTCCTCGCTTGCGATAATGTCTTTAAATTCCTTTTCAGACTTGATTTCTTTCATGTTTTTTGTTCCTTTCAATTTTATACGAATCTGCTAGTATTTTTATGCAAAATCCGTATTTGTAAACATTTTACAAATATTAGTGTTTTTGAAATAGATTATTTGCAAAATCTTCAACTACTTATTGCAAAACAACATCCCATTAGGTGAAACCGCAATGCAGGACCTTGGAGAATTCTGTGATGTATTAGGAAGTCAAATCATTATGGAAGCTGTAGACAGAGCGATTGACCAAAATGCAAAGCGTTGGAAATAGATCAGTGGCATTCTATTCGATTGGCAAAAGAAGAATGTCAAAACAATTGCAGATTTGACACTCCCACCCCTAAAGGGGCAAGCTGGCTAATGCCAGTGGGATTCTTGCTACCAAAGGCGAAGTTCATTTCTGATATCGCTGACGTGCAAGATTGCGGTGTGCCATCACCACTCTCACGACAGACCATATAGGTTCGTGAGCTACGGTACTGTGACCATACCATACAGCTAGTTGCGTGTTCAAATGTTTTAGCGTCTTGTTCTTGACGACACATATAGTTTTACCGATAGCGTGAATTAGACTATCGAACCTCATACTATATTCTGTTTTCAATGAACACATAAGCGTTTTAAAGACTTGTTCTTGTCTATAGTTGAATTATACCTAAAAAACAAGTGTTTTTATACGAAAAAGCGATACTTTCATCCTATGCCTAAAGGCGGACTAAAGTCCTGTATGGGCTTTCCTGTATCGCGAAATCTGTAATCAAGCTCGATGAAAATTATAAAAACCGAAGAGGTGGTGTAAAAGAGGCAACACGTCGGAAACGCTATGGCAATGGTAATGCAACGAGCAGAAATTATGAGGAAGAAAATGGGAGCAGAGAGCGGAACATGCCAAGCTTTATTAAGCGAGTATAAGTGCTCAAAATGCATGGATTCAGAAGTTGTTTTTTATGAAGAAGTGAATGAATTTGGTATGAGTAAAAAAAATAAGGACAAGCAGTCGTACCTGCCGTCCTCATTAGGAGAAAGATTACCCTGGATAAAAACAACAAATAATCAGAAAACACGCTCGTAAATAGTGTTAACGTAAATTTAAATATATATACAACAAAATGGGATAAGCAAAAAATGCTTATCCCAAGAAGGGTAATTTAGGAGAAATTCAAAACACCAAAATGACTCGTATTGGTAAATAGGTTCGTTGATAGTATATGTGAAATGAAAAAGATTATACGAAAAGCAGATAGCTCTTTGTGCTATCTGCTTACGTTGAAAATTATGTTTTCTCAAAAAACAGTAATACAGCAACTCACTTATGGGTAGTTTGTGTGAATTAAAAAAGTTTATACAAAAAAAGGGCAGACAACGCTTTTGGTTGCCTGCCGGTGGGTTGAATGAGTTAGCGAATTGCAATAAATTGCGTTCTCATTACAAGAAGAGTGAAGCCGCTAGTTCGGACAGCTTAAGGATAGTGTGGGCTAAGAAATATGAATTTATGTGAAAAATGTAATCTGTTACGTCCAAATGAAGAAATAAATAGATATTCATCAGACAAGGGAAATGGAGCATATCTTTAATGAGGTGTAGAAAACTGTCAAATTGGGAGAAATCTTAAAAAGCTAGGCGATGGCCTAATCGAAGAGAGAACGGAGAATATGGCTGAAGAGAGAAACTGGGATCAAATCTGTACAAAGCCTGAGAAGTTACGTGCAGCTGATGAAAAAAGTGGACTTGGGGGAAAATCGCTGAACAGTTTGGTGTTGCGGAAGGGAATTTGTACTACTACATTTCTAGAAGACGAGAAGCAAAAAACATACCTAGAAAGCATGTAGGAGCTCTGGAAGTTCCCTTAGCAACCCATCTTCTAAGCGGAACGGTTCAGGATTTAAATGATGTAAGAAGTGGAGCACATGAAGTAATGGAACAGAATCGTGAGTTATCGAAAGAAGTTGAACAGCTGCAGAAAGAACTTCTAGCAGAAACAACAGCGAGATCGTGAGGATGATTACAGCTCTTTATTAAATGAATTCAAGTATCAAATTTGAATTTCATACAAATATACAGAGATTATCCTATAAATAAAAACTCTACTCTCATCATATAGAGAGTAGAGTTCATGGATGCAGTTGCTGAGTTCTCGGGATGGTGAACACCAGCAACTAAATAATATCATGAGTATTCAGAAAAAACATCGAGTAAATGTTTCCGATTTTTCAAATAATAGTTAATTAGAATGAAATGAATAAAAGCGTTATTTGAATAGAAAGAGATTAGGGAGTGACAAGATGAGAAGTTTCACAAATTATCAACTTTAAATCAATATGCATAGTATGAAAGATGGAAGGTGAGAGTATTTACGAGGAAGGGGGAAAACGAATGTTTCCCAATTATTTTTACAATGAAATGCGAATGCGTCCTTTAGGAGGGCAGGGTCCTGCGCAAAGTACAATTCAAGCTGTTCACCAGGCTATGCAAGCACAGCAACAAGCGTTACAAGCACAACAAATGCACCAAAGTATACAACCTCACTATTCATCACAATATTATTACCCGATGTATATTACACAGGATGGAATGCTTTTTTCAGGAATTCCGCATGAAACTGTATATGGTTTATAGCAAATAATAACAGGAGACATTGCTGTTCGATGGACACTTATTCATAAATAATTTAACAAAACGCTTTTTAATTAAGTTTCAGCTTAACAAAAGAGGATCTGCCACGAATAGCAGACCATCTCTTAAAATGGCAAAGAATAACTCTTACCTTACTCTTTTATCTGGCGAGGAGAAACGAAGGTTGTGCCAACAGGATTAGCTTTTGAGATTCCACCAGGATACGAATTACAAGCACGACCACGTAGCGGTATGAGGCGTGACACGAAGCTACGAGTGATATTAGGTACGGTTGATAGTGGTTTTAGGGGAGAAGTTGGTGTCATTGTTGATAACGATGAACGAGTATTGGGAGTGAATATGCAGGCTCATGTTATTGAAAGAGGAACGCGCATTGCTCAAGGCGTTATAGCCCCAGTGGAAACAGCACATTTTGTGGAAGTGGACGGGCTATCGGAAAGCCAAAGAGGTAAAAACGGATTCGGATCAACAGGAACTAAGTAATACCAAATTTAAATTTTCTTCAGGCTGAAAATTTAATGAAACAAAAAGTAATGAATAAAAGGAAAAATCCCTGGGGGACAGGGATTCGATAAGGGAGATATTGTTGTCGTGCAATGTCGAAATTTGGCATATTCAACAAATTAATATTATCACGAATTTTTAGGGGATTGTGATAGTGGATGTGTCAAAAATGTGTACGGGTTTCATATACAGGCGTTATTTTACAATTATCTTGGCCGGGCCCTTCATAAGGAAGAAAGTGGTTTTAAGGATTTTTAAGAAAAATAAAAAGGACAGCCGATATTTGCGACTGAACTCTTTTTATAAAAATCTTTATTTATCTTCAAGAGGTTTCATAACACTAGATGGAAGTTGATTGGTTGGAGCTAATACAGATTCTTCACTTGCTGGTTGAAGTGTTTTTAATTTTAGGAGTACACCTGCCTCTGTAGCAATTTCGTCCTCTTTTGCTTGATGTAGATATATTTTCATTCGCTTTCTCCATTTTACATCCCTCCTTATTACATGTAGGTATACAAGCGACATAATTGTTGAAAATTACTAAAGTGTTTTTTAGTATTGTACTGATTATGAATAAAATGTATTGAAAAATCTTTTAGTAATAAATGCCGTTGTAACAATAGTATAGGATAGATTTAAAATATTATGCTGGATGGGAAGAGAGATGAAAATTAAACAAAATAAAAGTGTTATTTAATAGCAAATAAAAAGAGAGAACACATATGAATGTGCTCTCAGAAAGGTAGATTTTTTATGAGAAAGGGTCTACATAAAATAATATATGCTTGTCTCAGTTAAATGTGAAAAAAATCAACAAAAACGCTATTTTGTATGTAATAAAAATGCCATATTTCAATGTGAGGGCATATGAGTAAGCATGTCTTATATCCATAATATATGCTTACCCTATCAAGTAGTGACAAGTTAATAAAAATAAAAGAGCAGCTAGCAAAAACTAACTGCTCGGCTCCAATGGGGGACTGGAGAAAGATTATTGTATCTACAGTATTGACGGAATATTGAGTTTTATTCAAACAGAAATGTTTATTAGGGAAGTCACACCAAAATCTTTGTTATTAGCCATATTAGATATGAATATTATTACTCTAAAATACAGAATATAGACTAATAAACAAGCTGTTTTTTGTTTTTAATCATAGAATATGATGAATCCTATTATGAAGAGGAGGTAATCATATCTATGAGATGTAATTGTCATTTTAATCGCTTTCGAGATTGCGGTAGATTTTGGGATGACTTAATGTTCTGTAGATGCAGACATAGAGATTGTGATGACCGTCGTTGTAGACGCGGCTGTGATTGCGATGATTGTCGTCGTAGACGTAAACATGATCGTGATTGTGATCGCGATGAGCGTCGAGAGTGGTAAAATTTTTTGAAAGAGTGCTTTTCTTCAAAGCACTCTTTTTTGTTTATGGATTTTCTGAATTCTTTATTGATAGTAGTTATTTAATAGAAAGAATGTAGTTGTAATTCAATTTAAGGGCTAACAAAACAAACGAACACAACGAACAAAAATAGAGGAGGGGAATTATGGATTCTAAAGTAACGTTTACTATGCAAATGAATGGTGAGAGTAAAGATGCAACCGCATATGTGAGTGGGATTACTAATTTAATACAGCAGAGAAAATGGCTTGTTCCTATTGATCAAAGTCTAGAAAAAATCATTTATCATGATTTTGATGAAACACCACACATGGCAATTGGATGAAGAATTTAGTAAATTGAAAAAAGATTTATAAATTGCACACCTTTTGAACTGGGCAAGCATATATTGAAGTATGGGACAAGCGTAAATCGCTTTTTTCATACTCATTGAAAACTCCTTATCACGAAAGAGCACTGTCGAGTGCTCTTTTTAATTTGGAATATATAAAAGCTTGGAGAAGTCATTTCATGCACAAAATGAAATGTATGAAAATATAATGGGAAAATGTAGGGAAGACATAAATGTTATTACTTTACAAGTGGTATTGATGTCCGTGAATCCATGATAAATAAGATGATTCTAATATAGGTGGATGAATAATATGAATCCAAGAAATTTAACGGTTACGGGAGCATGGTTTCAAGTAGGTGGAAATACGATAGCTGCCATTGGAACTACAAGAGGGTTTATAGGAGAAGAAAATGTTGAAGAACCACTTGTAATTGTAGGTGGATCATTACAAGCTCTTGGATATATACTGCAATTGATAGCGTTAAAAGATTCCTTTGAAAAACAAGGGATGAAAGTAGAAGAAACTGCACTGAGTAAAGAGGAACAAATGAAACAAAGAAATAAATCTTTGGAGAAAACAGGGATTGAATTATTAGCTTTAGGGAATGTTTCAAATGTAATAGGAACGTTTTTTAATATACAAAAAGAAATGGAAGAGAATGATTATCTCATTATCACAGGAAATAGTCTACAGTCTATTGGTGCATTTGTAGGGGTAGAGGTGGCACTGAATGAGGAGCCTGAAATTCCATGGTTGATTGTAGTGGGTAATTCACTACAAACGCTAGGAGCTGGATTGCAAGCATTTCAAGGCATACACAACATATCCAAGGAAAACCAAATGATTGAGAAAAATGATAGAGAAAAAGAAGATGAGAGATTCGTTGGACTAATTGGTATTTGGATACAAGCAATCGGTACAGCAGTTTCAGCAATTGGAATCACACAAATGATAGAGGATTGAGTTTGAAACTTTAGCTATCGAGAAATTAGTATGAAGATTCATATGAATGGAAGGAAATATTTCATTCTCTTTTAAGGTCGGACAAGGACTTTAGGGAGAATTATTTTCTATAGCTCAATTTTTGGTAATTTAAAAGAATAAAAGATGTTTTATAGTGTAGGTTTTTCTTCTTTCCTGTCGAAGATGTAATAAAAGGGAGGTAGTAAAATGGCACAGTTTGAAGTTGGAAAAATCACTTATTTAGGAGAGAGAAAAGAAGAAATAGATTTTCGAATAGCTTATGTAAGGATTGATGACTATTTAGACTGGGAAGTCATTATACGTGGAACTACTGATAAAGATACAATTTTTATTGAAATAATGAAGAAAAATGAGCAACCAGTATTTGAATTTATTACTACTGAAGGTGAAGTTCTTCAAGGTAGGACAAAAATAGTGAAATTTATCCCGAAATTAATTGATACAGAAATTGATTTATTTGGTATTGGAAAGTTAAATGGTTATGAAATAAAAAGCGTCCAATAGGACATAGCCATCAAGTTAAGACTATGTATAATTTTCAACAAAAACAACCAACGCGTCTAATCATCTATAAATTAACAGAATCTGAACATACAAAACGATTAGAACGGCATAAAAAAGAAAAACGACGAATGCCTAAATACGCGAGTGGTATCAACTTGTTTATTACAAAGATAAATGAAACTGACATGACGGCGCATAAAATTTATCAATTCTATTCTCTTCGTTGGCAAGTTGAAATTTTATTTAAAACATGGAAATCTATTTTTGGTATTCATGCGGTAAAAAAGATAAAACTCGAGCGATTCCAGTGCCATTTATATGGACAGTTAATTGCGCTATGTCCAACAAGATACTTCTCATTTGAAGGGATCGTTATCGGACTTTATTGAAGAGCACGAGATTGATGAGACGTTATTTAAATCCATCCTACGTAAGATGGATTTTGACC
>NZ_JAEHBX010000085.1:0-16555 GCF_016483395.1 Bacillus cereus group sp. N21 | reverse complement strand
GTAAGACCAACCAGTCTGTCCAAAATCAGAAAGAATTCATCCATCAATTGTTTGGACTTGCAGCATAAGATACGATTTCACTAGGAATCTACTATTATCCGCGTTCATCTTCATATATTTGCACCAGAACCGAATTTTGTTACCAAATCTATCTTCCAACCTTTTCAATCGTTACATCCATTTTACATTCCTCTGATTCCTTTAATACATTTTTTAGTAAATCTAAAAAAGACGTTCCTTGAATAGTATGATAGTTTGCTAAGCTAGTTATTTTAGCAGAAATTTTTTCTCCATAAGGTGGTTTTTTTAGTTATATCCTCAATATCCCATATTACCTCTGATGGAGGTATTTTGCTCAATGTTTCTCTGATTTCTTCCACATTTTTTAGAGCCTCAGGTGAATCTTGCCATTTTAATTTATCAAAATACAAGTTTTTCATTAATAGAGGGTATTTAGTTCCCCATCCCTCAGGTTCAGTATGATAGGAGATTGTTGAGAAAAAACTATGTAGAAAATCAGGGTGTCCTGCCTCATAAAAAAAACATGTCTACAGAAAATCCTACAGCCATTTTTATCAGTCCTCTTTTATAATTTTTATTTCTATGAACGTATTAAGAAGAGGGAGTGCCTAGTATGTATGTCCATTATCCTACTGTTCTTCATAGGAACATCCATGGAAAAATATTGTTAATTTATTCATAACAATAAAAGGTGGAATTCCCCTCAGAATAACTTCAATTTTTAATATATATGTTTCAATTAGTTTTCAGCAGGCGATAGCAAGTACTAAAGAGTTTTGTTCTTCTGAAAAGAATACGCTGTGTTTTTGTTAATTTTTTTTCTAATATACGGAAGAATCTAGGGTTGTTGAATGTTGTTCCATCAGAAAGAATGGCAAAATTTTTTATTCTAACGTCAATTCCACTTAACGTTAATATTTCCCTGTTAGATCATTAAAGTTAATAATTTCCTGAGCTATGCATATATATAGCTTAACTTATCCCAAGTAACAAACTAATTCTGTAATAAAATCTAATATAAATATATATCTTATATATATTTAAAATATAAAGATAAAACTTATATAGGACTAGTAAATGTGTGTTTTCTCTTACTGTCACAAGGAATCTGGACGTACTATAGCATAAAAAATCAGAAATAGTAGTATTTAACAACGAAAAAGTAGGCATAATAATGATATAAAAACTACAAATAATCATAAACAAAATCATATATTTCTACATAAATAATGAAACAAATAAATACATTGTTAAACATATTTATTCACTCGCTTAATTCTGTATTAATCCACTGCATTTCCACAATTTTATTTTATTTACCCACAAACCATTCACATTAGGTGCTAAATAATTAACATAATCCGAATTTATCACATTATTCACACACATATTGATGATTTTTGATAGATAAGTTACTAGAATACCTTTATATCAGTGATTATTTTATTATGTTATTCACATTCGACTATATTTATCTACTTACACACAAAATTTTAATTTTTTCTTGCGATTATTTGTAGGTATTTGAATGCATTAAGGCAGCTCATAACGTGTTTATATGAAAGTATGTGTGGAAATTTAGTCAGTTACAGTGCAGTTGTTGTATAGGAGTGCATAAAAAAAGACTCTATTATTAATAGAATCGACGAAAGTTGGTTGTTATAAGGAATCAGTGCAAGGCTTTCAAATAACAGAACCAACACGAATAGCCCTCTACTTTTAATTTTTTCAAAAATAGAGAGCGGAGTATTGTTAATTGGTTTCTATTACTTCAAGTACTTGTTCAGCTGTTGTTACTTGAATACCAGCGCGTATTAACTGTTCAAAGGCACGCATAAATGTAATCAAATTGAAGTTATCGGGCACTTCAACAACACGAAGCTTTTCTTTAGGTAATCTATCTATCTTTTCAATGAACAATTCGCGAACAGCACTAGGAATAAAGCGCTCTTTATGTCCTCTTGCTTTTAAAAGCTCACGTATTTCAATTTCTAAAGCCATATAAGCATTTAGATTTGTACCTTGTTCATAGGCGTACTTTCTAAATAACGTTTCTTCTTGATACTTTAGATAGTTGCGGTGATACGATTCCTCTGTAACAGGTACAGCAAATTTGTGTTTTAGTAATTCATACGTTTTACGGAACAACTTTTTGATGTTTCGAAGTGAGTACATAGAGAAATGCAATCCGAAATCAAATACAGCTTGTTCTTTTTTCTCTTTAGGTACATGTTGTGTAATAAGAGGATAGATACCTTCCTTAGCCGCCGTATCAAGAATTTGATATTGTGACGTTTGGTTTAATAGTTTCTTCAGTGTATATACTAACTTACTTGGATATTCCTTATTACGATCTATCATGTCACGCAAGCTATAAATTACACTACGAATTTGTCGGTGGCATGTATATTTAAGTACATGAATAAATTTATTCATGTCTTTTGTAAATTCACCAATATTCATATCTTGTAGCACAGATTCAATAAAACGAGCTTTACGAGCATAAGTAACCTTTGGCGTGAATGGATCACGATACTGTACTTCTCCTGCTTCTTTTGTACATAAGAAATCCGTATGTAAGGAGAGATATAAAGTCGTATATCTTTTTTTATTATTAACCCCTTTTTGTAATTTACAAATTTTGAATAGGGGAGTTCCTGTACATGGTAGTGCAGTTGTTAATTCTGTCATAACGGCACGGATTTGATGCGGGTATTTCTTATGTAAAAAGCGGTACATTCCACCAAAATGAGTTTTATTTCCTCTTTCATCCTGTTTGTCCAAGGAACGTTTTAGTGTAGTTTCTCTGTGCTGTTGCATAGCAATGTCCAAGAATAGTTTCTTAGCCGCAACTGACAGCTCAAAGAAAGCTTTTGTAAATACCACTGGGCTAATATAAACATAAGGGTTTGCCTTTTCAGTTTCTTCATTCATAAAATGAGTTAGTTTAATGGTATATCGGCCATCTAATTCCTTTTTAATCGTGACAATTTTATGTAGACTTAGCTTTTTTAATGCAATATAGAATTGAGAATGCTGTATGTAAGCAAACTCTTGTTTATATTGCTTGTAATCTTCCCACATCATATGTACTGTTACATTTGGAATGACCCCATTTGTGTAACATTTCTTGTGTAGGTATAAAAAGACTTCTAGATCTGCGTTTGTAATACCATATAATTTATGTTTCCTTCCCATAGTTTCAGAAACAGCAGACAGGGTACGACGTGAAAAAGATGGTTTCGCTTGTTCTACAAAGCCATCTACATCTGCAACACGTTCTTCATATGTCATTTGATCCAGTAGATCTTCAAGGTATGTATCTTTATAGCTGTAGTATTTCTCTTCGAAAGTTTCAACAAGTTTTTGCCAAGACTTCAGTGTTACTAATACTGCATTTGTAGATTGTCCATTTAGACCACGTTGGTTATGAATAATAAATGATTTTCCCATCTTTTTCACCTCCTACCTGTAAACTCAGAAATATATGCCAGGATACTATAAAATATACCAATTTTGATTATAACAAATCGAAAATTGCTGAAAGGTGCTCCTTTAAGGGGAATTTTGAGAATATGAAACACGACATAAAACCAGTTGTGACAAGGGATACAGGATTTTCTTCATTTTTTTTTGTGTCAAGGATATGGCAAAAAACGTTTCATGTTTTAGATGTGTCAAATTATTAGGGAAACAGTATAAAAACGTTGATATATAAGGGGTAAATGAAGATGTTTCATGTTTTTACGTCAAGGATATGGCAAAAGTGTTTCATGTTCATATATAAGTCATTTATTATGGGAATATCCATTGAATGTAGTGGTATGAAGGGTTATAAGAGAATTGAAAAGGATATTAGGTCAAGGATATGGCAAAAACCGTTTCATGTTTTAAAATTTACAAGGTCAAGGATATGGCAAAAGTGTTTCATGTTTTATATGTAGGAGAAAAAAGAAAGAAACACGCAAAAACCGTTGATATTTAAGGGCTTATGCGTGTTTTTTATATTTGATAAGGTCAAGGATATGGCAAAAATGTTTCAGGATGATATAGGATCCGTTTTGTACATAGATGGGAAAACAGTTGATATATATGAGTTTATGGGATGGTAAAAAAAATTTGAAAATATATAATCGAAATAAGAAAAATTAACTAATGTTTCATCTTTTGAATTTTAGGTCAAGGATATGACAAAGATGTTTCAATTATTTGTTTCAAATAGATATGAATGAATCTAGCTCATTATATACGTGTTATTCATGTAAAAGCTTATATAAGAGTATGGTAGAGAATTGATAAGGGAAAAAGTGTGTTTCATATTTATAAAAAAGGTTAACAATATGTCCAAAAGTGTTTCAGTTATTAATTCGTTAGATTAATTGATGGTATATTGGTTGGTAATGTATAATAAATGTTATTTCACTTGTACAAACAAGACAAAAGTGTTTCATTATTTTTTTGAACATAACAGAACCGGAAAATAATAATGATTTATATATAATTCGCTAAATATTGGGTTGTTTGAAAGGAATGTACAAAAGGAAGGAGTGACAGCGTGGAGAAATTAGCACAATTGTTTACTGATGCTTTGTTAATATCCGAACCTTTATATGGAAATAACAAAGCAATTTGGGAGAAATGGACTTCTTTTAGTGCAGACGTAGAAAAAGATAGTAGTAAGGTTGTAACTTCACAATATGTTTCACCATCTTTTTCAGCATTAGTATCGTGGCTTAGTAAAAAGAATGAAAATGGAGTAACTTCACTACAAATTGCTATTAAGTTGAATCACTATAAGAACGAAATCCATTCAGAAATTGAACATCTTTTAACAGAAGAGTTTAAAAATGATAACAAGCCAAAATTAAGTGATGAAACAGTAATTCAGGCAGAAGAAAACACAGATGAAACAGATGATAAAGATTATTTTGAGGTTAATAATTCCGCGATTTACTTTAAATTACGTGACGGGATCTCCAAAAATCATTTTGAAGAGGATTCAAATATGGGTGTCAAATCTTATCCGATTGAAACAAAAGAAAGTAATGCGATAGCTCAGCTTTCTTCGCATCGGGATGAGGATTTGAAGCTTATTAAAGATGATGAAGCGTCCCGGTGGAACACTTTAGTTAATGATGTAATGAGTAATATGGATGATCTTACAGCGGATGTATTAGATTCAATTACTATACAATGGTTAGCTCAAGCGCAGTCACCGGACGAATTCATCGAATTTTCATATGAGCAAGTGTTGGATATGTGTAATGTACCTAAAAAGAAAGTAAGTAAGGGAGAATATTATAGACCTGAAGATAAAATTAAGGTTGCTAAGAGGATTGCTGCTTTAGCGAGCATTTTTATATATTTAAATGATGATAACGAAGTAGTTGTTTTAAATGATGAAAATGAAAATGATGAGGAATATAAAGTAAAAAGGGAAGTAATTAAAAGGTTATTTGTTTTAGATTCAGTTGTATTATGGAGACATAATACAACAAATGAATATATGGGTATTGAATCCTGCCGAATTAAACCTGGAAGCTTTTTATCAAGTTATTTATATGGTTCAAATAATACTACAGCTTTATTATCTAAAAAGGCACTTGAATATAATAGTTATCGACATAAATATCATAAACGCTTAATTCGTTATTTAACATGGCAATGGAGAATTAGGCAAATATATTCTACTTTAAAGCGCCCATACTCCATTGGAGGCGATAAAGGATTATTAGCTGTCATGGCAATTCCACTTACATGGAAACCAAGTCGCATTCGAGAACACTTAGAGAATGTTCTTACTGATTTAGAGAGAGAGAATGTGATCTCTAAGTGGGAGTATTCAAGTACATTAGATGAAGAACGTTTAAATAAGAAAAATTGGTTCAAAGATTATTGGATCGATTTAAATATTACTATTCTTCCGCCAGAAGAATTAATTAAGTCTATGTACAATTTACCAAAGAAAAAAACATTAGAAATAGAGAATAATAATGAAACAACAATAGAATATAGTGAAAAGACTAAAGATATTATTGATATGCCACAAAGCACAGTTAGTAAAGAACCTGACATTTTTGATGAAGAAGTTGTTCGAGAAAAAATACTAGAGCGACACAATGTTGATAATATAAGTATACGAGAGCTTGCAAAAGAAATAAAAATATCGGCACCTACGTTATCTAGATTTTGCAATAGACAAACCAAGCGTTTATCAGCTAATGCAGCTGAAAAAATGTCAAAGTGGTATGAGAGACAAATGATATTAGAAAAGATGTAATCGTCAAATATATATTTATAGAAATGTGAGAGAGCCTATTTTATTTTGGATATAAAATAGGCTCTTTACGTATGTTTGTGTTTCAATTATCAATCAACAGATCTATTGTAGCTTTATAGTTAAGATTGATAAAAAAGAAACAGTTAATCCATTATTAGTAGCGAACAAAAAAACTCCATTTTGAAAAAAGATTGATCAAAAGGGAGTTAATTCTCTAAATGAAGTATATAATTTTTATAATAAAGTTTGATCATTTCTAGGAGCCTTATTGTACTAAAGCACCCATTAGTGGAATAATAGTTTATTATTGCATATGAACAGTTAAAAAAAGATTTGGCAAAAAACGCAAAAGATCGAATGAATTATAGCTTAGGTAAAACTAATTTTGTAACTGAAATATTGGAAAAAGCTATGAAGTCTTATAAAGATTATTGTCGAACGTCATTCTAAAATGGGAATGGCGTATTTTTGTACTTTTTTGTGGTACAAATTCGAAAAAGGAAGCCATTATCATATGTATTAAATGCATCTAGAATTTTATGTGGATGGTGAGGATATGAGCCAATATCAAATGCTGTATAGTACACCTTATTTGTATTCTTCAAAAATGCTTAGACAAATGTACAAAGAAACAAAAAAAGAGGGAAATCTTTGTGCTATACGAGACCACATGTTAAGACATGAAGTGTATCTGGATCGACAATATCGGGCGTACTATTATTTAAGTCAAGACATTGAAGAGGATCTGTATGGGGATGAACATGCTTTGTCTTGGAATGAGTTATTAGATGACTACCAACTCTACAGGGATCGTAAAGGGAATTTGTCCATTAAACCAAAAGGATGGGATTAACATGACAATCATTGGAGAGTTAGGAGTTGTGTATGGTGTGACAGGAGTCTCTATTTTAGGGATTAAATTGCTGAAAAGGAAAGGTCTTTACCTTCCAGATTGGTTGCTACGTGCGGGTCTCAAATGCTTATTGATTGGGAGCGTTTGGTATGTGCTAATGGATATACTAGATGTATTTCTACGTTAGTATTTTATCTGGTAGTCGAAAATAATTATAATAGCGCATCTTAAGTGTTTTTTCTAAGCATCCATACAGGCTCAACTACCTTAAGGAGGTATGGAGGAAATGTTATCACTTTTATTAATTCCAGCAACCTTTATAACAGTAGCTTATTTTTGCCAAGGTAAAGGAATGAGTGATAAGAAAAAAATTGCAACCTTTTTTGAAATTACAAAGATCTGTGTTCAGCATAAAGGGGAATTACAATATCCGATTTTCATAAAGGAAATGGAAGATGACATAAGTAAGAATTATGTTTACAAGTTACCACTTGGTGTCCCAAGTCAGCTAATCAAAAAGTTAGCTGAAGTATTGGAAGAAGGACTCTACAAACCTGTTAAAATATCGTTTCATCAAAGAGAGCTTCATATTCGGGTATTTAAGCAAAAAATACCTGAAAGGTGGAATTGGTCTAAGGATTTGTTAAAGGAGCAAACATGGCGTGTTATGATGGGGAAATCATTAGATAAGTACATCTATCATGACTTTGAGAGCACACCGCATATGTGCGTGTCGGGTATGACGCGTTTTGGAAAAACAGTATTTCTAAAAAATGTGATGACGAGTTTAATTTTACAACAGCCTCAACATGGGAGTTTTTTTATTATCGATCTGAAGGAAGGTCTAGAATTTAGTCCTTATAAGGATCTGTCCCAAGTAGTAGAAGTAGCTGAAAACTCACAACAAGCATTAGAAATGTTGGCTAAAGTACGTAAAAATATGATAAGACAGATTGAGATAATGAAGAATTCTTATTTGACCAATATCATAGATACATCAATTAGAGAACGCTGTTTCATCATAGTAGATGAAGGAGCAAACCTTTGTCCTACACAAGGCTTACCTAAAAAACAACGTGACTTATTATTTATGTGCCAGGAGATGTTATCTGAAATTGCACGAGTTGGAGGAGGTTTAGGATTCCGGCTCATATTTTGCACTCAATATCCTACTTCGGATACATTACCAAGGCAAATTAAACAAAATGCTGATGCAAAATTAGGGTTTCGGTTACCTACAGCAATTGCCTCTCAAGTTGCTTTGGATGAACCAGGGCTTGAGGATTTACCTTCCCTTCCAGGAAGAGCATTGTTTAAGACAGATCGTACAGAAGAAATTCAGGTACCTTATTTGAAGGATAAAGAAATGTGGGATTTACTGAAGCAATACAAGGTGGTGAAACAACATGAAGTATCAAACACTCAAACAGAAAGCGAGACAAATCGAGATTTTATCCACTTTGAGTAAATTAGACTTTGCAACCAGAAGACAATTACAAGCCATTCACTGTTTAGGAAGTATTCGGAATGCAAATCGTGTATTAAAGGATCTGACTCCATATTGCCACATCACAAAAATAGCTCGTGAACATGTATATTATTTAAATAAAAAAGGACGTGATTTATTAGGAATCACAAGGACAGTAAAGAAAAATAGTCAATTACAGCATATATTAATGAGAAACGAATCCTGGATGTGGCTAGGATTTCCAGAATGGAAAACAGAAAGACCTATAGAATTTTCAATCAAGGGTCAGCGATATCAAATTATCCCAGATGCAACCTATTTTGATGATAAAGTCCCTCATTTCGTAGAGGTAGATCGCATGCAACACATGAAAGCAAATGAACATAAAATACAGTTATATAGCCATATAACAGATATCTATAAAAGACAGAATGCTATTGTTCCAGTGATTATCTTTTTTACACTGTCAGACTATCGGCAATCTAAATTAGAGCAATATGCTGTAAAGCAAAATGTATTTATGAGAACGTTCGTGATGGAGAATGTTTTTAGTTAAAACCAGAAATCTTGATGATCTACATTCTTATTAGTTAATTTCCTTAATGTCCTAATAATCTTTTGTCCATTCTTTAAAGATGGATGAAAAGCATCTCCTTTACACAATCTACTAATAGTCCCTCTATTTACTCCACTTTCTCGAGATACTTCTTGCTGAGTTAAATTATGTTTATCTAAAAATCTTCCAAACTTAGAGCGAGGTTTACCGATTCCGAACCAACTCATAAAATCACCTCAAAATTAGTTGTTTGTTATTACATCTTGTCCAAGAATCAAACTTTTTAAACTTCAACATAATTTGCATATTTTCTGGAAAAACATCATAGTATAAACACAAAGATTAAAAACTAAAAAAATATGTAATAATTTTGAGGAATCTAGCATTCATAGTAATAGCTACAAGTTGCTGATACACTAGCCTAATGGCAACTTGTTGCAACGAGTATGCCTATAAAATAAAAAGCTTAAATCCATTGGTACATAAGGGTTTGAGCTTTTCTTAATTTATAAAGAAACGAAAACGAGTTTAATAAGTTTAGAGATACTAAATGGTTCAGTAGTCGAATTTTGAAGAACTATATATAATTTCACGTACCATATTAGCATTAAAAATTATTTGCAAAAGGATTGTATAATACAAAACATTAGGTTTATAATAAGAACAAACGTTCTGTTTTTGGAGGGTAAAATGATGTTCGATTACTCAAAATGTATGAATCGAATGATATTCTGTATCGAACTTTGTTCATTTTTTGCTAGTTGTGCTTGTGTTATGCGAGGATTAGATCCATTAAAAGTGAAATTAGCTGTTGTTGGAGATGTAAGTCGAAATGGATCTATTGTACTGGCTGCCACTCCTGAACTGAAAAAATTAGGGATTTCTACAGCAATCCGATTTTATATTGATGTTTTTTTAGGAGTTAAATTAAAGTTAATAATTCTACCAAAGGTTATCCTAATTTTTCTCAAAAGTAGAAAAATGTTTAGAGCGAAATTAATTGAAAAGCTTAAGCTTTTTGAGGATTTTTAGAAGAGGGGAATATAAATGTTATATGTAGATCAAGATACGAATAAATAACAAGCCTTTATCTTGAAAGACAGCAATAAATAACTTGGGATACCGTCTCATGCTCATCAACTTAAGCTTTTGAAGTATCCTCAAAACGAAGATTTTGTATATACTGTTTATTTTTATCGGTTTGAGTTAATTCATTTTTGTTAAGTTGATGGTGATGCTTTGCTACCCATTATACAATAAAATAACAGACAACTAAAAAAGTTGCCTGTTATTAAAGCCCTTGGATAACGGAGGGGAAGTCCGTTAGGAAGATAAGAAAAATTCCATTGCTAGTAGCTTATAAAGAGTATGTACAAAATAATGGTTTGGCAGACATCGTTTTAAGATGTCTGCCGAGTAAAGCGTTTAAAGCGAAGATTGCCAGTTTGAATAGACTACAACCGCAGCCCAAGCGGATTAAGGATAGTATGTGTAGAGATTTATAAAATATACAAATTTTTTTGAGAACTTGGCAGACAACTATATGAGCCGCCTACCTGTGGGTTTTGTTGCTTTAAAATAAAGTTTGATCAAATTGATACTAATAACCTTGATAAATGATCATAGAAAAGAGCGTGTTTTAAAAAAAAGATTGATCAAAACACGCTCTTAATATTTTCAGTTGGTTCATTCTTTTATAAAAAAGTTTGGTCAAAAATCCTGCACATCAACACAGGATTTTTGATCAAACTTTTTTACAAATTATCAAACTTTGTTTTAAAGCCACAGGTTTCATGAGTTTGACCGGAAAACTAATTGTTTTTCTAGTCATTTAAAGAGTAAAAGCAATAGTTTGAATGGCTTAGGAATAGTGTGTGCTAGATTTATAAAAGTATGTAAAGAAAAATATTCAGGCTACAAACAGTACAGAGCACTATATAAAAGTGCTCTGTGGAAAGCAAGCGCTATAAGTAAAACCTTCTATACGATAAGATGTCTAGCTCATTTAAATTTGTGAAAAATTGGTATTTGTAATGTTAATAATAGTTAACAAAAGAAATTGGAGTTTGCTTACTGTTATATAAGATACAGAAAATTTATTATTTCCTGGTTTATTACCTGAAGAAAAAGAATGAAATTGAATCATCTCTTTTCAATTAGCCTAAAAAATATAAAAATTTATATATACAAATCCAACTGTGATGCTGCTTATGCCAAAGATCTTGAGATTACTGCATTTTATTGATTAAACTGAGGTTCCTCTTGTTGAACCTCCTGAACACGTGGTTCTAAAGAATCAATAATTGTTTGTGTTTGCTGAGCTGCATTTTGATACAGTTGTTTTGCTTGCTGATTGTCAGTATCAAGAACAAATCCTTCTAAACATGCTTGAGCACTTTTTAATCCAGAAATAGTTTGTTTAAGCTTAGTAATTACTGTCATAATTAAATTCCTCCTTATAATCATGGATTCAATATTTAGAATATCTATTTTCTACCAAAAGTATGATTTCTAAATTTTGGGTGTCTTTTATAAAGTTAATACATTGACTAAGAGTTTAAAGACACTAATGACGAATCGGGCGGAACAAGCTGTGTTATTTGCTTTTCAACAGCGAAGTTGAAGTTATAACAAAAAGAGGAGAAAGCCTATTTGAAGCAGCTATAGAGTCATTAAAAATAATAAAAAACTCGTGACTAATAAACGAGTTTTTTATTATTCGCGATAGTTATTGGTTTTGATTACCTTGGTTCTTTTGACTGTTAGGCGTAATTTCATCAGCAAATTCCATATTTGCCAAGCTTACTTTGGATGGAATAAATGTTCTTGTCGTATTTTGAACACCTTGGAACAAACGTTGGATCGGTTTCATCATATTTGAATTACGTGTTGCTACTAGACTAAAAACTGTTCCTAATCCTAGTAAAGAAACCCAAATCCATCCTCTATTATTATTTCGTCTATTTCTAAACAATTTAAACATTTGCTGAGTTCTTCTTCCAGAATTGAATAATGTTATCAAGAAGTTAAGGATATTCATTTTTTGCCCCCTGTAAAAATAATTAGGAAAAGAAACACTAAGTTCAGTTTCACATAATTTATGTTGCAATATTTTATAGAAATTTATGATGCCAACTTATTCTAATATTTCTTGATGTTTTTCACTAAAAAGCCTAATATTACCTAAATATTTTTTGTTGAAATATGCAAAATAGTTTTATCAAAATTTTAAAAAGGGAAATGAAAACAAAATGAAAAGTTATGTATTATTGGTTTGGAACTTTTTTGATCCAATATATTATAAATTTACTCGCTTAACTTATATTTATAGCGAAACTCACAAGGAAAATATTTTACGTGTAAGACTCACTCGTTACAAAGGAAAACATGTTATTCTTTCTGATGGTACACAGATCAATAAGAATGATATTTTGGTTAAAATTCATTTACATAATGCTCGTTTAATTAATGAAATGAAGTCCGTTAAAAATGATATTACAAAAGGGCGATTTATTTATCAACATGTTAAAAAGTCTTTGCCTAGTCTCGGATCATATATTCAAAATCACTCTAGGGCAGATGAGATTAAAGGGATAATAGGGATTTCAATGTTAAACAAAGGAGCTGACCGATTAGGTTTTGAATTTGTTGCTATTTCTAATCCTTTTTATAAATGGTTTAAATGGTTAGCATTTTTACCAATATGTTTATTATCTAATAATGATTCGATTTTCAAAATGATAAAGAACAATATATCTTCCACACCAAAATATTTATTTATGTCTAAGGAAAATTTATTACAAATATATAATTGCGAATCTCGAGATGGAATTGCTAAAAGAACATGATAATTGCTCTTGTTAAAAAGTCAATGGAATTTTATATACTGCATTCAAAATAATTTGACAATAAAACATAAAGGCTGTTAACTAGGTCCGTTAACAGCCTTTATATTTTATACTGCAGGTAGTTCACTACTCTTAACTGTTGATATTGATAGTTGATGCAATGTAATTTCTGGTCGACTTCCAACTCGAATATTTACCCCTGTTTGACCTAGTCCTTCACTAATATAAAAAGGTTTTCCATCTTGCATATGAAGTCCTTTTATAACGTTCATTCTTGCAAGTTTACCCATTTTCCCAAGGTGGTAAGCTTTTGGATAACAAATTTGACCACCATGAAAATGTCCAGCTAGCAAATAGTCAAAATGATATTCATTCATATGAAGTACAATATTTGGATCATGGGTTAATACTACATTCGTGCCCTGTTTAATCCCTCTATAAGAAGCTGTTAAATCACTACGTTTCGTACTAAAATCATCAACACCAATAATATTTACACGTTTATTTTGAATGTAAATAACATGGTTTTCATTTTGCATAACCTTGCAGCCATATTGTTCAAGTGTTTTTTTAAATTTTTGTAAGTCCTTTTCGCGTAACACATAATCATGGTTACCAAAAACAGCGTATATACCATGCTTTGCATGTAATTGATTTAATACTTCTAAATATGGCGCAAGTTTAGGAATCGTACGTTTACGGTCAAGGAAATCTCCAGTAAGTGCAATCAAATCGATTGATTCATCTTTTAGCTTTTCATAAAGCTGAGCTGGGGAAATAGATATATTTTCGAGATGCATATCGGAAAGGTGTAGAATATTTAGTATCGGATTATGCCCGTGGATTTGCTTTTGATTTATTTGAACTTTATTTATCACGACATAGGCCGTGTTTTTGTGAGCTTTTTTGAATAGATAGAAGAGAATAATAAATAAAACGGATAGTAATAAAATTTTCAATCACATCACTCCTTCTATAAAAATTATACATGAAAAACCCTTTCATTTTGTATGTAATTTATGGAACGAAATCCATCGTAATTTATTCTAAATAGTTGCCAGAATAGAAAAAAAGAAGTGCCACATAATAACAGAAATGAATGAAAAGACACATCGTTAAGTGTACTTCAAGAGGTGATTTATGGAGCAACATTCAACACAAAAGACTATCTTGTTTTTGCCATTTTTGCAGATCCCATCAGGCCATCATCAAGTTGCACATGCATTAATGGAAGGAATACAAAAGGATCAATTCAATATAAAATGTGATCAAGTGGATATTCTCTCGTATAGTTACGGAAGAATAGAAGCATTGGTTTCAAATGTTTATTTAAAATGGATTAAAGAATTCCCTGATTTTTATAATTGGATATACCAAAACTCTGTCTACAAAAATGTCGAAGAGAACAAACGTTATCGATTATATGAACTTCTGTTTGTACCATTCATGAGAAGATTAATAAGAGATAAACAACCTGACCTGATTATTTGTACCCATGCTTTACCTTCCTATATATTGAATTATTTGAAAGAAAAAGGGGAACTAAAGACACCAGTTATAAATGTATATACGGATTATTTCATTCATAGTTGTTGGGGCATTGAACATAATGATTTTCATTTTGTACCGTCTCATCATATGAAGGAGTTTTTAAAAAAGAAGGGTGTAAACGATGAGCAGATTTTTATAACAGGAATTCCTATTCATAATAAAATAAAAAAACAAAAAGAATATATAATGAACATTGCTTCTTCTGCATGGTCAGTTTTAATCACTGGTGGAAGTTTAGGAGTCGGTGCAATAGAAGATTTGATCCACAAAATAGGAATGGAAACAAAAATTCACTTTTATGTGCTATGCGGAAAAAATGCTAATTTATATCAAAAACTTCAGCAATTACAGCGAGATAACATCACACCTTTAAAATATATTACATCTAGGGAGAAAATGAACAAACTCTATGATCAAATAGATGCAATTGTTACAAAACCTGGAGGAGTAACAATAAGTGAAAGTTTATTTAAAAGAAAACCTATTTTTATTTATCATGTATTACCAGGACAAGAGGAAATTAATTTACAACAACTAAAAAAGTTAGGTGTGATTTTCTATTTAAATAAATGGAAAGATGAAAAAGGAACACTTGAGGAGCAATTATATTCATTTTTTCAAAATAAAAATCAGCTTCAACGTTATCAGGAACGTATAACAGAATATCATCGACAGCTTATCAATAAAGAACCTTCACAAATTATAAAGGAATTAATAAGGAAAGAGTAACGCTAGTATACTAAAATCAATTTTTTAGTATACATCATTTTTTTAGACCTATTTTTTCTTTAAAGAAGAGTTAGGAATGATTTCAGATTGTTGAGGTGATTACATACATGCCAATGTTGAATGTTGACGGTAGTAGTCTGTATTATACCGTTAAGGGCAAAGGAGTTCCTATTGTTTTTATTCATCCTCCTGTACTTACTTGTGTGAATTTTGAGTACCAAATAGAGGAATTATCCCAAAAGTTTAAGGTGATTACTTTTGATATTAGAGGACACGGAAGGAGTCAGTATTCAAGACAACCGATCAGCTATCCACTAATTGCCCAAGATATTAGACGTTTATTGGATCATTTGAAAGTCAAAAAAGCATTTATATGCGGATATTCGACTGGAAGCTCTGTCGCATTAGAATTTTTATTGGCTTTTTCCGAAAGAGCATTAGGAGGTATTTTAATTGGAGGAATGTCGGAAGTGAGGGATGGATATCTAAAGAATAAGATTTCACTAGGCGTGAAACTTGCGAAAGCAGGGGCGGTTTCATTTTTAGCATTGTCTATTTCATGGGGCAATTCAAACACACATAAATTATTTAGAAAAATGTTTAAAGAAGCCCGAAAAGGAAATGCCAAAAATATTGAGCAGTATTATCGTTATAGTTTGCACTATAATTGTACCAATCAGCTTAGAAATATTCAGCTTCCGGTTTTGTTGGTTTATGGTAAGAAAGATAGATCATTTTATGGTCATGCGAAATTACTGAATGGAAAATTGCCATGTAATGAATTACAATTTATTGATAACGTAAAGCATCAAATTCCTACGAAAGCAGCGAAGGGGTTAAATGAAATGATTAAGCAGTTTATTTTTATCCATACCGAGATGAATAGGGAAGAAACTTTTTCTTTACCAGTAAAAGAGTTGATGACTCGAGAATAAAATGAAACTTCCAACAGTGGAGACTCGGCATTTAGCAAAAATATGAGAAGTGACGCCTCCACCTATCTTTTTGATTCTTTCGTTTTCCGTATATCATACTCCGAATTTTGAATCCGATATTCCGAGAAAATTAAAAATTACCATTTTCAATTTAAAAAATAGAAAGTGGTAGTAATATAAAAGAGGTTAGAAAAAGCATGACCACCCGCTGAACTGTACCCTATAAAATGGACAGTATAATAAAAAGACCTTTAAAAATTAGGCACTTAAAAGATGGTTCCGGTATTGTACGAGGCCACTGAAAAACTTTCGTT
>NZ_JAEHBX010000084.1:0-17446 GCF_016483395.1 Bacillus cereus group sp. N21 | reverse complement strand
GGGCAACACCTGCCTCCCCTTTGATTTTTATAGAAGAAAAATCATTATCAGAGAGTGGCGTGGAAAAAACTGCCTCCTCGTGGATTGGAATAGAAGAAAATTCATTTTCAGAGAGTGGAGTGGAAAAAAATGCCTCCTCATGGATTGGAATAGAAGAAAATTCATTTTCAGAGAGTGGAGTAGAAAAAAATGCCTCCTCATGGATTGGAATAGAAGAAGATCCATTTTCAGAGAGTGGAGTGGAAAAAAATGCCTCCCAATGGATTGGAATAGAAGAAAATTCATTTTCAGAGAGTGGAGTGGAAAAAAGTTCACCGACAACATCAATTGTAAAAATCCCGGTTGTATTAGCAGAGAGAACAATTCAAGTTGTTGTAGAAGCAAATATTTCATTGGATCCTTTGGCAATCGAAATTAAACGTGTGTTGAAAAATGTATTTTTAACACACTGTAAGTTAGTTCCTGTAGCGTTTACGTCGGTACCAGGTACCAATTATCGCCGAGTCACAAGAGCAAAATTATTTGTAGAGGGCTATATTCGAAATAACATTGAATATGTTGCCGATCAGTATAATGGATTATTGTATAGTCGGATTGTTAATATCTCGTTTTCTAGATTCCTAGATTTGACAGCAGGTGATTTTATAACACAGCCTTTATTGGTAGCTTTTTTAGATACTACATCCCACTTGATTAATCCTAAGGGTGTCTATTTACCCCGGTTAGATACAAATTCTTTTGGAAATTTAGTTTTTTACAATAAACAACCGTATTGTGAATTAGTCAGAGCTAATTTTTATGAGTTTGATTTTTCACCATGTTTAACAAACTTGAACAAGTCATGTAGCGAACTTCGTAAAACAATCGTACTAGATCTTACTTTGAACATCTTACAAGTACAGCAAGTACAAGTTTAAAAAATAGACAGACATCGTCTTTTTTTATAATAAAAGTTGATGTCTTTTTTTTTATTATAAAACATATATAATGTTGAAACGATTATGTGTTTAAAAAATAAATAAGTCTTTCAATTCATCAGTTAGGAAGTGATTGACGATGAATAAGCCATGGATTAGTAATAAAATGATAGATAAAATTTTTTCTGAGCATAAAATAATCTCGGAGCTGGAAGTGGAAGAAAGTTCACCTTCAGAGATCGGGATAGAAGAAAATCTATTTACAGAGAGTGAAGTGGAAGAAAGTTCACCTTCAGAGATCGGGATGGAAGAAAATCTATTTACAGAGAGTGAAGTGGAAGAAAGTTCACCTCCTGAATTAAAAGAAGGAAGATTAGCAGGTCTCATGACAATTAAAATACCATTTCATACCATATCCGAAGTGGCTGATTTTTTAATCTCGCCTATTGTGAGTAGTACGAATGAAGAAGTATTTGCATTTCAAAACGAAGAGAACGAAATATTACGTGAGTTAGATACAAAGTTGTTAGCTACGGTACATCATTATAACGAACAGCCATATTGTCGTTTAATTTCTTCAAAGCTTTTTGAAAAGAGGATTTTTCTAGAATTTTCGAGTGAGAATTATATAAAACATAGTGGGGAAAATCAGTTAGAGCAATCTTTATGGGTTCCTATACACAATTTGAATTTAAAACAGAGAAACGAAAAAAAAAGGAGTAACTATGTAACGACGAAACTGCCAGTTGAAATAGGGAAGTATAAAACGGAAATTAGTTTAGAAGAAAGAGTGATGTTTCAAGAAGAAGTAGAAATTAAAGAAGTTTTACAAGAAATTGTTTTGACAGATAGTAAATTTTTTTCTCAAAAAGTTCTAAAATCAAAAGAGAATTCAGTAACAATTGAAAAAGGAAAGTTGTTGGTAGAAGGCTATGTTGTACAGCGAATTGAATATACAATGGGGTGTTCTAATGAGCAAAGTGATGGATTAGTTAGGTATCAGTTACTGCAAAAAATAGTGCTTGAGTTAATCGTTCAAATATTACAAGAGCAAGAAGTGCAAGTGGAAATTATGTAATCACTATTGCCACAGTGTATATAAAACATTTTTCTTGACTTTTTATATGCGGACGAGGAAAATGGTAAAAAAGGAAGGAGGGGTGATAATGGAAGAGTACGTATTGGATCTTTATAGTGTATTGTATACAACAGATTGGCAAGATATTGTTTCATTTCTTGGAATTTTATTTTGTTTAAAAATTGTTATTGTGTACATGGAAGAGCAAGGTATGTTCTATTCCTTCTCATCTCCGTCCGATTTAGAGCGGGAACCGTTGCTCAACTATGCCAATATAAAACAGACGGAACTTCCTTTTATCACATTCTTTATGATTCGGTTTATAACAGCCATTGTGAAGAAAAAAGAAGCCGAAGAAGGAGATTGCTATCCGACTTGTAATACAGCGTATTGTTTATAAGCTAAATACAAGGAGGAGAATAATATGTGGTTTCGATTTCTTATGATTGGTTTCTTTTCATTAACAGCAATTTCTTTAATGGGATATCAAGTATCAGAGATTTTTCAAGCATATAGTGACATGTTTTTTAATAAAAACTAAACGAATTGCTATTTCAATAATAAAGCGATAAGATCCTTCTTAAGAAGGATGATTAAGAAGGATTTTTTCTTTGTTTGATTTCAGTGTGTCAAAGTATTGTCACATTTGCACTATGAATAATATGTTAAAATAGTGTGGTTAACTATACATATGTAAAAGAGGAAGAGGGAGTGAACAATTTGATAGATCAATCAAAAAATCAGAAAAGCTATGCTCCTATTGTGATAACGCTTTCTGTAGTTGTCAATGCGATTATTTTATTTTTGTTTTTTGGACCTGTTGGCTACAAAGGAGAGGTACATTTTGATGTAACAATCTTGCCGATGTTAAATGCAATTTTTAATAGCTTTACATTTGTATTTTTATTGGCAGCATTGTTTTCTATTATTAAAAAGAATGTAAAGATGCACCGAGGTTTTATTCTTGCGGCATTTACAACAACATTGCTATTTTGTGTTTCATATTTATCGTATCATTATTTAGCACCAGCAACGCATTTTGGTGGGCAAGGTATCATTAAATATGTGTACTTCTTTATTTTAATTACGCATATTTTCCTTGCGGCAATTATTGTACCGCTTGCATTATTCTCGCTTGTATATGGTTTTACAAACCAATTGACTCGTCATCGTAAGATTGTACGTTGGACGATGCCAATTTGGTTATACGTAAGTCTTTCTGGTGTTATTGTTTACTTAATGATTTCACCGTATTATCAATAAAAAATCTCAGCCTTTGGGCTGGGATTTTTTTATTCCGCTATTCATAGGTAGTAATATCCCACAACTCAAGATTTAAAGAGAGGTGAAGAAGGTAGGGGGAGGGAAAATCTGATTGGTGAGAGCTAACTTTCACTGATGGAAGATTCACTTTATGAAGCAAATATTTTTGTGAAATGAACAAAATATGTTATACAAAAGTATAGTAACTTTTATATTGGAAGGATGGGTAGGGAATTATGCAAAATTTTATATTTCGTAATCCGACAAAGCTTATTTTTGGGCAAGGGCAATTAGAACAATTAAAAACAGAGATTCCTCAGTATGGTAAAAAGGTTCTTCTCGTATATGGCGGGGGGAGTATTAAACGAAATGGCGTATATGATAATGTAATCTCTATATTAAACGAAATTGATGCAGAAATTTTTGAATTAACAGGCGTTGAACCGAACCCACGTTTATCTACTGTAAATAAAGGAATTCAAATCTGTAAAGAAAATGATATTGAATTTATTTTAGCTGTCGGTGGTGGAAGTGTCATCGATTGTACGAAAGCAATTGCTGCAGGTAGTAAATATGATGGTGATGTATGGGACATTGTGACAAAGAAAGCATTTGCAAATGAAGCTTTACCATTTGGTACAGTACTAACTCTTGCGGCGACAGGTTCTGAGATGAACGCAGGGTCTGTTATTACAAATTGGGAAACGAATGAAAAGTATGGGTGGGGTAGTCCTGTTACGTTCCCACAGTTTTCTATTTTAGATCCAGCGCATACAGCTTCTGTACCAAGAAATCAAACTATTTATGGTATGGTTGATATTATGTCCCATGTATTAGAACAATACTTTCATCAAGGTTCAAATACAGAATTACAAGACCGCTATTGTGAATCTATTTTAAAAACAGTCATTGAAACAGCCCCGAAACTTTTAAATGGTTTAGAGAACTATGAGCATCGAGAAACAATTTTATATTGTGGAACGATGGCGCTAAATGGCATTTTAGCAATGGGTGTCCGTGGTGATTGGGCAACGCATAATATTGAGCATGCCGTTTCAGCTGTGTATGATATTCCACATGGCGGTGGTTTAGCGATTTTATTCCCAAATTGGATGAAGCATGTTTTAGATGAAAATGTAGATCGGTTTAAACAATTTGCGGTGCGTGTGTTTCATATAGAGACGGAAGGGAAAACGGATAAGGAAATTGCGGTGGAAGGTATCGAAGCGTTGCGAAGCTTCTGGACATCTATTGAAGCACCGTCTCGTTTAGCTGACTATGAAATTGGAGAAGAGAAAATTGATGTAATGGCTGAAAAAGCGATGGTTTATGGTGAATTTGGTCATTTTAAAAAATTAAATAAAAAAGATGTAGTAGAGATTTATAGAGCTTCATTATAAAGGATAAAGATAATTCAAAGAACCTTCTTGATACGTATCAAGAAGGTTCTTTGAATGTTATTGAACGGTTTAGTGGTTTTATTTGAATGAATTTGAATGTTTTTGATTGATTTTTGAATCCGATTTCATTATACTGTAATCAAAGAAGAGGTGAGTGATATGTTAACTCCTGAACGTCATCAGCTAATTTTACAGCTTGTGAAAGAGAAAAAAGTAGTGAAATTACAACAGTTGGTGGAAGAAACAAAAAGTTCAGAATCAACAATCCGTCGTGATTTAGCGCAATTAGAGAAAGGGCGTTTATTAAAAAGAGTCCATGGCGGGGCTGCTGTATTAACTGGAAAAGGTGAAGAGCCTACGATGGTTGAAAAATCAGCCAAAAACATTCAAGTGAAAAAACAAATCGCTAAGCATGCTGCGTCTTTTGTAGCAAAAGGTGATTGTATTTATTTAGATGCGGGAAGTACAACGTTTGAAATGATTCCGTATTTAATAGAGAAAGAAGTTACAGTTGTAACAAATGGACTTATGCATATTGAAGCGCTAGTTGAAAATAATATTCGTGCTTACTTGCTTGGTGGGATGATGAAGAGTCGAACAAAGGCTTTAATTGGTGCGGTGGCACAGGAAAGTATGCAGCAGTATCGATTTGATAAGTGTTTCTTAGGGGCGAATGGTGTACATGAACAGCTTGGATATACAACACCTGATCCTGAAGAAGCATTGCTGAAAAAAAGGGCGTTAACATTAGCGAATGAAGGCTATTTTTTAATAGATGAAAGTAAATTTGCCGAAGTTGCATTTGCGAAAATTGCAAGTATTGAAGAAGCGACAATTATTACAAATGCATTAGAAGGAGAGCAAGAAGAATATAAACGAAAAACAAATGTAATTGAGGTTGATAAACGATGATTTATACAGTTACTTTAAATCCATCGATTGATTATGTTGTTCAAGCAGAGTATTTCACACTGGGAACTGTCAATCGAGCGGAAAAAGATATGAAATTTCCTGGTGGGAAAGGGATTAATGTATCCCGTGTGCTTCATCGGATGGGAATAGATAATACAGCGCTCGGTTTTATAGGTGGATTCACAGGTCAATTTATTGAAGATGTTTTGAAAAGTGAAGGTGTTAGGACGAATTTTGTTCATGTAGATGGAGATTCGCGTATTAATGTGAAAATAAAGGGACAGGAAGAAACAGAACTGAACGGGCAAGGGCCTGTTATTACGGATGAGCAGCTCGGGCAGTTGATGAACAAAATTGAAAATATGCAGGCTGGTGATTATCTTGTATTAGCTGGTAGTATTCCAGCATCGATTCCAAAAACATTTTATGAAACGATTGCTGCTTTTGGAGCAGAACGTCACATTAACGTCATTGTTGATGCGAGCGGAAGTGCGCTTCAGTATGTGACTCAAAATAAGCCATTTTTAATCAAGCCGAATCATTATGAGCTTGGAGAATTATTTGGAGAAAAGCTTTCAACAGTAGAAGAAATTATTCCATATGGAAAAAAGTTAATTGAACAAGGTGTACAGAATGTAATTGTTTCTATGGCAGGAGATGGAGCTTTATTATTTACAAGTGAAGGAATATATGAGGCAACCGTACCAAAAGGAACAGTTATCAATTCTGTCGGAGCGGGAGACTCTCTTGTTGCAGGTTTTGTGGGGATATATGAAAAAACGAAAGATGTTGAAGAAGCAATTCGTTATGGTGTAGCAACAGGAAGTGCAACAGCTTTTTCAGCTGATTTATGTACGAAAGATAAAGTAGAGGAATTATTATCGCAAGTAATGATTACAAAGCGGTAGGGGGAACAGAATATGAAAATTACAGAACTTTTAAAAAGGGATACCGTTATCATGGATTTGACAGCTTCAGCAAAAGAAGCTGTCATCGATGAATTAGTAGAGAAACTAGAAAAGGCAGGAAGATTGAATAGCCAGGAGGAATTTAAAGAGGCTATTTTACAGCGTGAAATGCAGAGTACAACTGGAATTGGTGAAGGGATTGCTATTCCACATGCCAAAACAAAAGCAGTCAAACAACCAGCTATTTGCTTTGGACGAAGTGTAAGCGGTGTCAATTATGAGTCGCTTGATGGACAACCAGCTCATTTATTCTTTATGATTGCGGCTAGTGAAGGAGCAAACAATACACATTTAGAAACACTATCTCGTCTATCTACGTTATTAATGGATGAAGGGTTTCGCAAACAACTGTTAGAAGCAAAAAGTGAAGAGGAGCTTCTTCATTTGTTCGATGAAAAAGAAAATGAACAAGAAGATGAGCAAAGTGAAGTAACAAAACCGGAAGGAAATGAACCATATGTGTTAGCGGTAACAGCTTGTCCGACTGGTATCGCTCACACATATATGGCTGCGGACAGTCTAAAGGCAAAGGCAGCAGAATTAGGAATTGCGATTAAGGTCGAAACAAATGGTTCTACTGGTGTGAAAAATGGATTAACGAAAGAGGATATTGAGTGTGCAACAGCTATTATCGTTGCGGCGGATAAACAAGTAGAAATGAATCGCTTCGCTGGAAAGCATGTTATTCAAGTACCAGTTGCAGATGGTATTCGGAAATCAGACCAGCTAATTAATCGGGCTGTGAATCAAGAAGCCCCGATTTTTAAAGGAATAAAAGAAAATAGAAAAGTAGAGGAGCCAGAGAAGGAAAAAGGATTTGGTATATATAAGCATTTAATGAATGGTGTTAGTAATATGTTACCTTTCGTTGTTGGTGGCGGTATTTTAATTGCACTAGCCTTTTTCTTTGGTGGTATCGATACGAAAGGGCCGATTGCAGAAACATTAATGTCAATTGGTGGTAAAGGGGCATTCCAATTCCTTGTTCCGATATTAGCTGGATTTATTGCGAGTTCTATTGCGGATCGCCCAGGGTTTATGCCTGGTATTGTCGGTGGATTTTTAGCAGCGCAAGCAAATGCAGGATTTTTAGGTGGATTAATTGCTGGTTTCTTAGCTGGATATATTGTACTTGGTTTAAAGAAAGTATTAGCAGGTTTACCAGCACAATTAGAAGGAATTAAACCTGTTTTATTATATCCGGTACTTGGTTTGTTACTTACAGGGGTATTAATGTTGAAAGTTGTAAATCCTCCTGTTGTTGCTCTAAATGAGGCATTAACGAGTTGGTTAAATGGTTTAGGTGTATACTATTAGGGCTTATTTTAGGTGGAATGATGGCTATTGATATGGGTGGTCCTATTAATAAAGCAGCATTTACATTTGGGATTGCTGCAATTGAGGCTGGAAACTTTGGTGTGCATTCAGCTGTTATGGCTGGTGGAATGGTACCTCCGCTTGCGGTTGCACTTGCAACTACACTTTTTAAAGCGAAATTTACAGAAGCAGAACGTAAATCGGGTTTTACAAACTATATTATGGGGGCATCATTTATTACAGAAGGGGCAATACCATTTGCGGCTGCTGATCCAATCCGTGTAATTGTCAGTTGTGTTGTGGGCTCAAGTCTTGCTGGTGCATTATCGATGTTATTTGGAATTACATTGCCAGCGCCACACGGTGGAATATTTGTTATATTATTAGTGAATAAACCAGTTCTATATATTCTTTCTATATTAATAGGTTCTATTGTATCTGCCCTTATGTTAGGGATATGGAAAAAGAAAATTTCATAAAAAGTTCAAAAGGACAGCAGCCATATTATTAAATAGACTAAACTAGGAAGAGGATATTATGTTCAATATATGAGCATATATCCTCTTTTCTTATACATATTAGATAAGTTATACAGATATTAAAAATACAGTTTAATATGTATATAATATTTAGAAAATTATGTACACTTAAGGTAGAGGACGTATCCCATAGTGGGATACGTCGTGAGGTCTTTAGACCGAGCGTTAATATCTTTTAGGGGTGAAGTACTATGAGGGTGCAAGAGGTTGTCTTAGAGAATAACAGCAAAAGATACATATTACTGGATCAAGAAGGATTCCCTGTAATGCCAGTTATGAAATATATAAAGTATTTAGATAAGACAGGGAAAAGACCTAATACTCAAAAAGCATATTGTTACTCCTTAAAACATTTTTATACCTACTTAGAAGAAACAAACAAAGATTACAAGTTTATTAGATTAGAAGATTTAGTTGATTTTGTAGGGTGGTTAAGAAGCCCCTATCAGAGTTCAAATGTCACTCCTCTCCAACAAAAGAAAGCAAAGCGAACGGAAAAAACAATTAACCATACAATTACCGTTATAGCAAACTTCTATGAATACCTCTATCGAAATGAAGAAGTACAAAATGACATGATGGAAAAGTTAATGAAGCAAGTATTTACAGGAGGATACTCACGTTACAAAAGTTTTTTACACCATGTTAATAGAGACAAGCCATCAAACAGAAACATATTGAAGTTAAAAGAACCACGCAAAAGAGTAGAAATCCTCACAAAAGAACAAGTACAACAAGTATTACAAGCAACTACTAATATACGAGATAAATTCTTAATTCAGCTGTTATTTGAAACGGGATTGCGTATTGGAGAAGCTCTCTCTCTTTTCATGGAGGATTTTGTTTATGACCATAAAAAAGGGCATCGGATTCGTTTGGTGGAACGAGGGGAATTAGAAAACGGTGCGATGTTAAAAACAGGAGAACGTGAAATTTATGTATCACCATCCTTAATGGATTTATATGATGATTACTTGTATGAAGTGCTTGATGAATTAGAATTGGATTCAAACTTTGTTTTTGTAAAACTGAGAGGAAAAGATGTGGGAAAACCAATGGAATATTGGAACGTTGAGTCTCTATTTAAGCGTTTAAAAAAGAAAACAGAGATAAGCCTACATCCTCACCTATTTCGTCATACACACGCTACAATTTTCTACCAGAAAACAAAGGATATTAAGCAAGTACAAGAACGATTAGGACATTCTCAAATTCAAACAACAATGAACCTATACCTACATCCTTCGGATGAAGATATTAGAGAAGATTGGAATAAAGCACAGTCCGAATTTAACATAAATAAAAATAATTGAGAGGAATTATTGCATGAAACAAATCAAAAATGTTCAGGTAGAAAACATAGACTTTCACGAAGGTTTACAACGAGAACTTTCAGCTTATAACGAAAAAATAATACATGTAGATGGTTCTATTTCCATTGAACAAGTAAATAATCCTTACTTCTTAGTTAATGACGAATGGAATAGTAACTTTATCGGTGGAATCAAACAATTCGAAGAATTGATAGCAAACCATAACTTTCCAGCCAAAAATGTTCGTTTTCGATTTTGCAATCCTTCAATCAATTTAGAAGTGAAATATGTCTATTATCAGCAATTGTTTAACGATTTATGGACAATTAAGACTATATTTAATGGTAATAATGCACCGTTAAAACGAATGTCGGAGTTCTTAAACGAGAAATATGCCAAACAATCATCCCTATTGGAGTTGGATATCGATAAAACTGAAAAAGAGTATTTGTTTTGGTTGCATAATAAAGGAATTAAAACTCATTATAATCGAAAAAAATTCAATTATGATAGTTATATTAAAACCCCAGTAGCCGGTTTTCTAAGAACTATTTATACTACACTCTCCCAATACACTGATAAACAAGATGAATGGGAAAAAGATAGATGGGATGTTCGTATTTTACATGAGAAATACGATATTAATTATAACAAAAGCAGGCCCAACTATTACCTCGATTTCTCAAAGATTGACAGAAAGGTTCAAGAACAAGTAAAAAAGTATGTTAAACAGCGATTGCTTAGCAAAAATAATTTTTCATTCGGTAGAGCAACGATTTATCAGAATTACTTACCAAAGTTTTTTACTTTTATATTTTCATTAGAACCAGCATGGAAGAATTTAAAGCCTTTAAAAAGAACACATATTGAAAAGTATATTAAACACTTACATGAATACGCTAAAAATAATTTAAAACAACGGAACTCGCATCCTGAGCTATATATAAATACAGCATTGTCAATCTTACAAAAATTTCTTGAAGATATTCAGCGATATGAATACGACATTGCGCCTGAAACGCCTGTACGATTATTGATTTTTCCAGAAGATAAACCGAAGTTAAGAAAAAAATCAATTGATCAAATTGACTATATACCTGACTATGTATTAGAGCAACTCTTTACTCAACTCAATGATCTACATAGTGATGTTATACCGGTGATATGGATTGCTTTTAAAACAGGACTTAGAATTTCTGATGTATTAGGTTTAACTTCTGATTGCTTAGTAAAACTCAATGGAAAATATTCTATTGAAACGGATATTGAAAAAACATATGTAAAAGGGCATAGAATTCCAATTGATGATGAATTAGCAAATATTCTAGCGGTCCTTATCGAGAAATCCAAAAAACTTAGCAATCAAGACAACAATCCCGAAGGGTATGTTTTTGTTCGTTATCGTGGTACACGAAAAGGTAAACCATTTACCCAAGGTTTTATTAGAGATTATTTAAATCAATTAGCACATCAAAAAAACATTAAGGATGAAAATGGCGACATATTTCACTTCAAAACTCACCAGTTCCGACATACTTATGGAGTAAAAATGTTGAATGGTGGTGCGGATATTCTAACAGTACAAGAGTTATTGGCTCACTCATCACCTGAAATGACCCTACGGTATGCAAAGTTATTAGATGATACAAAAAGAAAAGCATTTGAGTCAGTCATAAAGCAAGGTGTTTTTAGTTTTGACTTAAATGGTGAAGTACAAGAAATTAAAGCAGGAGAAGATATTCCAACAGATATATTGGATGCCTTATGGCAGGATCATAAGTTAAATGCGATGGACAACCCTTATGGAACGTGTCACGCTCGATTAAATGGAAGTTGCCCTCATATGGAAGCACCACCTTGTCTTACTTGTGGTGTTAACCAAACACCATGTAAGGATTTAGCTGTTGGCTTTTCAGAATTAGATAAACAAAAGTATGAACTTCACATTAAAACAACTAGGAAGGCAATTGAAATAGCAAAACAACGAGGTCGAGAAGATATTGCGGAGAAGAACGAAAAGAATTTACTACGTTATCAAAACATTTTAAATACCCTCCAAGAAGGAAATATTATCTTTGGTAGACAAGACCGCATGAAACGAAAGTTAGGTGTTAAACATGGCTGAATATGACCGTTCTGCACATTTGAAAGTAATTCATGCCAAACGTAAAGCAAATACCCATAAAAAAGTAGATGAAGCCATTAAAAGGCTTATAGAGGCAAATGAAAAAATAAACTTTAACAGTGTATCTAGCGAAGCTGATGTATCAAAAGCGACACTCTATAACGACAAGAGCTTTCGTTCGAGAATTGAAACATTACGAAATCAACAGTCACAAGTGCCTACACCGAAACAAGTAAAGCGCGAAATGAATGAAAGTAACAAGGATGCCCTGATCGCTTCCCTAAAAAGGAAAAATAAGAAATTGGAAGATGAAAACAAGCAATTAAGAGAGCAAATGAAAGTAGCTTACGCAGATGTATATAAGAAGTTATAGTCAATAGGAGAACGTCGTTCTCCTTCTCCAACAATCGGGCCATTTAATTGAATAAGACTACACAAAAAGTCGCTTTCCTTTGCGTAAGGAAAGCGACTTTTCAGATTGATTTTCCCTTTGTTATCAAGCTTTTTACTTTAAGTTCCTTTGACTAATTTTGAAAATATCGTTGACTATTCAGTTGAACTGTATTATGTTATTATTAAGTTAAACTATATAGTCAAACTGAATAGAGGATGAGGATATGAAACATAAATTATTACCGTTGTCTGAAACCATGCATTATATTTTATTAGCTATGCGTGAGCCACTCCATGGCTATGCCGTAATGCAGAAGATAGAAAAGATAAGTAACGGTACTGTTATTTTAGCAGCTGGTACATTATATGGTGCGATTGAAAACTTGAATAAGCATGGTTGGATTGAACCTGTTGGAGAGTCAGGTCGGAGAAAAGTTTATATGATAACTGCGGAAGGAAGTGCCATTTTGAAAATGGAACAAAACAGGCTATTGCATATTTTATCCCTGTACGAAGGAAGTGAATCGAATGAAGAAATTTAAGATGTTTTTTGATATTGAAAAAGAGGAGCAATGGCTGAACGAGCAATTACAAAAAGGCTATCGTTGTACAAATATTAGTGGATTAGGAATATACACTTTCGAAAAAACTGACAAGAGATATGTTATGCGACTTGATTATCAAGATTATTTACCTAAGAAAAAGTTGGTTGAATACAAAGGGATATATAAGGATTTCGGTTGGAACTATATAAAAGGGGCCTGGCTTAGTGGAATACGGTATTGGCAAAAAGAAGATGATGATCAAAATGAAATCTTCTCGGATCGCCAATCAAAGGATAATTATTATAAAAGATTAATGGGTTATTCATTTTGGTTGGGTACGCTGTGTTTAGCTTATTCTTATATGTTTTACAAGGATTCGGGATTATATCATGAAGGTCTTTGGAGTATGAAAGATTCATTATTTTGGAAGGCATTTTTATTTGAAACTCCATTTGTCCTTGTGAAGTTGTCTCCCACACTTCTGTTTGTTTTTTTTGGTAGCAGTTTCTATAAAGTTTATCGAAAGTATTCAATGTTAAAAGAAAAATAATGCGAGGAGGTTAATTATCAACTGTTTTTAATTCAAAGAAGTAATTGAGGATAATGTATCTACCACAGTCGGGCGCGATTGTGGAATAAGAAAGGAGATTACATATTAGTCATATAAAATATGTAATCTCCTTTAATTTATTTATCTTTTTTTAATTTAGGTCTTGATAACTTTCAGGTAGCTGTCCTTTTCGGATTATAGTGTACGTTATATATATGAATGTCAAAATGTATATGATTTATGACATAAAAAGACATAGCGCAACCAAGAATTGTAATGTTTCGGTGTTTTTTTGTAACAAGATGGTAATACTATTACTTTTATTGCAAAAAAAACATATGAGTTTGAAAGAAAAAAATGATTAAAACTCTTAAAAATACGTATAGAACACTATTTTCTTTTATTCTACTTTATATTACAAAGCATTAATGGTTGATTACGAATCGTTTGTAATTGTGTGATATCCTAAATCTCCTGAAAAACTGTTGCTATAATGAGGACACGAAAACAAAGCGAATGGAGGCTATTCATGAAAAAATTAATTGGTATAGCAGCAGCAGCGGTTTTTGGTCTTGGGATTTTCACTACTTCTGCAAAAGCAGAAACTGTTGTAACAACAGAGGTATTAAATGTACGCGAGAACCCAACTACTGAATCACAAGTTGTAGGTAAAGTATTAAATGGTCATAAATTAGATGTTACAAATACAGAAAACGGATGGTCACAAATCAAATTAAATGGTAAAGACGCATTCGTAAGCACAGAATTTACAAAAAGCATCTATTACGTAACAGCAAACGTATTAAACGTACGTGCTGAAGCGAACACAAACTCAGAAATTCTTGGTACGCTTAAGAAAGACGATATGATCGAAACAACGAACCCAGTACAAAATGGATGGTTACAATTCGAATATAACGGGAAAACAGCTTACGTTCATGTTCCTTTCTTAACAGGTACAGCACCTGTTATCGAAAAACAAGAAACGCCTGCTCCTGCTAAAGCTGCAGCACCTGCTAAAGCAGAGGCAAAAGCACCAGCAGCACAAGAAAAACCAGCTGCTAAACCTGCTGTCAAAGCAGCAGAAACAAACACTCCTTCTGGTGGTCGTGAACTAACAGTTGAAGCTACAGCATATACAGCTCATCCGAGTGAAAATGGCGGCACATATGGTGGTCGTGTATTAACTGCAATGGGTCATGACCTAACAGCGAATCCAAACATGAAAATGATTGCTGTTGACCCGAAAGTGATTCCACTTGGATCAAAAGTATGGGTAGAAGGTTACGGAGAAGCAATTGCTGGTGACACTGGCGGTGCAATTAAAGGTAACCGTATCGATGTTCTAGTTGGCTCAGATAGCGCTGCTAACAAATGGGGACGTAAATCTGTTAAAGTGAAAATTTTAAAATAATGCTATTGTTGTTAAAAAAATAAATCCAGCACTTAAATATCGAGTGCTGGTCTTTCAGGCTGTTGGGAATTTCCTAACAGCCCTTTTTGTGAGTTTAAAATGGATATACAGTGCGGCCTGTGATGATTTTATATGCACTGCAAAATTGGGTTTGTGCATATTGTTTAGTCGGTTCGTCTAAAGTTTGATTGTCCAATAATGTATGAAAGGAACGTAGTAAGCAGCTTAAAGCGAAATATAATTCTTCTTGTGAGCAGTTCTTTTCTTTTAAGGATGTTTCTAAAATGAGTTCTTCCGTTAATGTTGAAAAATTAAGCGTAGCTTGTCCGATTTTCATTATATCCTCTCCGATCCTATTTTTTATCATGTATATGTACCATTGGACAAACTATGTCAAATTTATCTCGCCATTTAGGGAGTAAGGTCCTCATCTCAAGATTTAGAGGGAGGCGAGAAACTTTATAAAAGCCTGTTTGGTTAGGGGGATAATCGGTGAGGGAAGAAGGTGATCTTACTTGGTTAAAGGTTCACTGTATCATTCTTATTTTTTGAATTTCATTTACAGTATTGAAAGAACTTGCATTATGACTATTAAAATTGGTAAGATTGGATATAATGATCAAATGGATAAGATTACATAAAGAGAGTTGAAGTATATGGGAGAACTGCAACGTGAAAAAGTTGCTGTCATCATCGGACCGACTGCGGTGGGAAAGACAAAATTAAGCATTGATCTCGCAAAAGCGTTAAATGGTGAAATCATTAGCGGGGACTCAATGCAAATTTATCATACGATGGATATCGGGACAGCTAAGGCAACAATGGAAGAAATGGAAGGAATTCCGCATTACATGATCGATATTAAAAATCCAGAAGATTCATTTTCTGTAGCGGAATTTCAAGAGCTTGTTCGAGGTTATATTCGAGAAATTACAGAACGTGGGAAACTACCGATTATTGTTGGTGGTACTGGCCTTTATATACAATCAGTTTTATATGACTATCAGTTTACAGATGAAGCTGGAGACCCTGTATATCGAGAGGAACTAGAAAAACTAGCGACAGAACATGGTGTAGAATATGTACATGAAAAGCTGCGAGAGGTAGATCCAGAAAGTGCAAGTCGCATTCATATGAATAATGTAAGGCGTGTCATTCGTGCTTTGGAAATTTTTCATACAACGGGGCAGAAGATGAGTGATCAACTTGAAAAGCAAGAAAATGAGTTGTTATATGATGTTTCGCTAATCGGCTTGACTATGGATCGCGGAATGTTATATGATCGCATCAACTTGCGTGTTGATCTTATGGTCAAACAAGGATTGCTGCAAGAAGTGAAGGCTTTATACGAAAATGGAGTCAGGGACTGTCAATCTATTCAAGCGATTGGTTACAAAGAATTATATAATTATTTTGAAGGGCATGTTTCGCTAGAAGAAGCGATAATGCAATTAAAAACAAATTCGCGTCGCTATGCAAAGCGTCAACTAACATGGTTCCGTAATAAGATGGATGTTACATGGTTTGATGTGACCGATGGTGAAAAAACAGCAGAAATTTTGCGGTACATAGAAGGAAAGCTACAATTAAAGTCGAATAATAAGTAAGTAGAGAAAAAGAGGAGGATTCGACATGAAGCAATCAATCAATATTCAAGATCAGTTTTTAAATCAACTCCGTAAAGAAAATACGTTTGTGACGCTTTACTTATTAAATGGTTTCCAGCTTCGTGGATTAATTAAAGGTTTTGATAACTTTACAGTTTTATTGGAAACAGAAGGTAAGCAACAGCTTATTTATAAACATGCTATTTCTACATTTGTTCCACAAAAAAACGTTTCAATTGAATTAGAGTAGTAAAGAATTGTACATAGCAAAAAAGAGCGAGTGATTCGCTCTTTTTTTATTTATATATTTTAGAGATTCTTTAATGAATGCGGAAAATAGAGAGTCTAACAGTGGTATCACCTGTCTCGGGAATAGTGATTGTATTAGTGGTAGATTGAATAGTAATCGTAGTTCTGGATTTTAAAGTTTCAATTGTTGAAAATGTAATTGAACTTCCAATTGTGTTTGCTGAAAAGTTATCTGAAGGTATGTTGCCATTAATGGAAATTCCAAAGCCGAAGGGAGCCGACCCTGAAAATATTGTTGAAGCTGAAAAGTCAATGACATATACACCATCTTCAAGGATTGTGATTGTATCTGTTGTATCGAAATGTATGTTATTTATGTTTGAGATAAGATTGAACTGGATGTTTTGATTAGGTTTTATAGTTTGTGGAAGTGTATTTTTAAGTACGGCTGTAGTTACTGGAAAACTAAACCCTTGAGGTCCTCGTTCCCCTTGAATACCTTGTTCGCCCTGAGGTCCTCGCTCGCCTTGAATACCTTGTTCGCCCTGAGGTCCTCGCTCCCCTTGAATACCTTGTTCGCCCTGAGGCCCTTGCTCGCCTTGAAGCCCTTGTTCGCCCTGAGGCCCTTGCTCGCCTTGAATACCTTGCTCGCCCTGAGGCCCTTGCTCGCCCTGAGGCCCTTGCTCGCCTTGAATACCTTGCTCGCCCTGAGGCCCTTGCTCGCCTTGAATACCTTGCTCGCCTTGAAGCCCTTGCTCGCCTTGAGGTCCTTGTTCGCCTTGAGGTGCTAGATCGCCTTGAGGTCCGTGGTCGCCATGAGCGCCGGGGGCGCGGGGCGGGGCGGGGGCGGGGGGCG
>NZ_JAEHBX010000083.1:0-17804 GCF_016483395.1 Bacillus cereus group sp. N21 | reverse complement strand
CCATTTTTATTTTTACATTTCTTTTACGAACGTTCGAAGTATCATCAAATAACTCGATCAAATAGTCACTTGATTTTTGCAATCCTGATTCACACTGGCACGGACAAGGAGCCGTAAGGATGAAAGAGAGGTAGGGCTTTCATTGTTTTAGGTAATATACTATCTAAGTCATTATTTCTAGAAGAAAAAACAATCAATCTCACCGCTATCTTTAAGAATTTCTTACATCTACTGAGACAGTGAATAGTAATTGTTTATCTTCCTTACGTAAAATTGATAAACGAACTGGTAACACCGTATGGTCAACTACAAAAAATGGTTTCCAGACCAGGAAACCATTTTTAATTTTATTTACATACCAATAGTAAATTAAGCAGTAAGAAGGAGTGCACACATGAAAAAAATGTTAACAAAAGAATTGAGTAATGAATTAAAGAAGCGAGAAGGGATCATTTCTATTACAGTTGAGCCTTATGAAAAAATCGAAGTTGGTGGAATTCGTGTAGATGGACCAGCTGTTATTCTAATTAATCAAGAATAGCTAAAAATAGTTGAATGAACGAAGAAAAGGATCAGCCTTTACGAGAAGGGAAGATCCTTTTTGTTTGCTGTTGATAATAATAGGATATATATAAATTTCATCTGATGTGATGGGGTTAAAAGGAAGGAGAGGGTCGGGATTATCATGGTGGAAAGCTTAATATTGGTAGGATTTCTTTTTACGTTATATAAATTAGTTGATAAAAAAACAAACTAATTATTTAAAACGATATATTGTTTCCTTTTTAAGGGCGAAATTTATTTGATAGTGAAATGGATAATTTAAAGGAGGAATTTAGATGGATGCAAGGAAAGAACGCATAAAATACAAGAAGATGTCAAAGAATTATGATCGTATTTATTTAGTTTCGTTTATCCTATTAATGGTTCTGTTGCAAAGTTTTCTACATGAAGCTACACTCTAGAAAACAGGATCTAGGAGAATCAGACATGAGATATTTTAAAGGAAAACAATTCAAGAAAGATATTATTTTAGTAGCTGTCGGCTACTACTGCCGTTTTTCTTTAAGTTATCGCGATGTATCTGAAATCCTGAAAGAACGTGGTATTTCAGTTCACCCAACAACATCCTCGATTAATAGAAAATGGAGACGCTTATCCGTTTGCTGTTGTGTTGAAGGATGAAAATATACTAATTGGAACAATGACATTGCGTATTGATAAACAGCATAACAAAGGGGAACTTGCCTATTGGCTAGGTAAGGACTATTGGGGGAAAGGTTATGCGACGGAATCAGCAAAAAGGGTAATGGATTTTGGATTCTGTGAACTCAATTTAAATCGAATTTGGGCACCTGCAATGAGTAAAAATCAGGCATCAACACAAGTAATGAAGAAAATTGGGATAACCTATGAGTGGACATTAAAACAAGATATTTTAAAATAGGGAACATATGAGGACGTAGATATTTACGGGGTATTGAAAGATTCCTATATGAATCACAGATAAACCAAATATATTTACTTCCGAGAACGAGAATTATGTAAGTTAGCTTCTAATAGACTACATAGTTGTGTCAATGAAGTGTTTGCTATGTTTCCGCTTAACCAAACACAAAGAGCTACTAAATCTTGTGCACGATATTTACTTTTCCGTTGAACAAATCCTATTTCTCTAGCTAACTGATCTAAAACATGTGGTGACATATGTCGTTGTAATTCTTTAGAAAATAATTGTAGTTCATCAGAAATAGATAGATTCATACAAAAACGCCATCCTTTCCTATGATTCTACAGAAAGAATAGCGTATTTTTTCATTTTAGGGAGGATTTTGTTTTATTAGCTTAATAGCGTTGGGTTGCCGCCTAAATTCTAAAAATCCCCAAATTTATTTTTGATTATAAAAACTATGACAAAATTTATCCGTTTTTCCTTTTTGCCTACTTGCTAAATTCAGCAAGTAAAATATTTTTAAAAGGATTAGGACTGTCAGCTCTACCCAAACTGTTCCAATTGACGACCAACGTATGCTTGCCTCCAAGTGTACCTCCAACAAGAGTAGTAAACCCTAGAAGGCCACCTGTGTGTCCCCATATCGAGACACCGTTCGGAAGCTTAGTTTCATAGATTCCAAGACCATATCCATCTATTCCTTCTCTTCCTGTAGGAACTGTAGTAAGCATTTGTTTTAGTTGTTGTTCTTTCAGTAATTTACCACCGAGCAAGTAAGAGAAGAATTTGTTTACGTCGTCAGCAGTAGAAATCATATCTCCAGCAGAGCTACCTGCACTTGGGTTATAATAAGTAACGTCTTTTAGCTCACTTGCTCCGTCTGGTTGGACATATCCACGGGCATGGTTGGTGCCTGGAATAACGCTTGAATTGCCAGGTAGGAATGTATTCGACAATTCAAGTGGTTCAATAATCCGATTTTCAATCTCTTCCGCATAGCTGTTTCTGGTTACTTTTTCAATAAGAATACCCAGTAATACGTATCCTGTGTTTGAATAAGACCAGCCCTTTCCTGGGGCAAAATCTGGGGGCAGAGAAATCCCCATCTTCACTAACTCTTCAGCCGTATACGATTTTTTTGTATCCGTAAAATCAGCGTCTTTTGACCTTGAGTATTCAGCGATACCACTTGTATGGTTCAATATCTGCCGGATAGTAATCTGGTTACCATCATATCCATTTCCTTGAATGGCACCAGGCAACCATTTTTCGATGGAGTCGTCTAGATTCAGGCGGTTCTCTCCAGCTAATTGAAGTACAACTGTTGCGGTGAACGTCTTCGTCACACTGCCAATGCGAAAGCGAAAATCTGTTTTCATTGGTTTCTTGGTTCTCAGATCCGCTATCCCAGCGGCATAACCCCACGTTTTTCCACCCTCAGAAGTTTTAGCAAGTATCCCCGGGTATCCAAGTTGCAATGTATCCCGCATTGCTTGCTTAACGGAATTACGATCTCGCTCAGTGCTTGTGTGTGACAAACTAGATACATTTTGAGTGGGCTCTGCTTTTACAATTGAGATTGGTGTTGTGTATAACAGAGAACTTCCAGCTATTAAAAGGGCCAGACTTGCAAATGTAATTTGACTACGTATTTTCATAAGGCATTCCTCTCCTCTATTCATATTGTATAGGTGGCTGTTTACTGTTCCTTACCTCCTAGGCTTAGGGAAAAGGCCCTCACTCATATAGATTAAAGCCCCAGTACAAAGGTATCTATCAATATCAACAATTTGAGCCATTTAAATCTCCATCCCTTCTATAACAAAATTATTTAAGGGTATGAAAGCATATTATGTATCCTTAGCTATTGTTAGGATTAACACAACATGAGACATACCCTCAGCCCATATTTTACTTTATTTATCCATAATATGTATTGAGAAAGAATGTAAATTCGAATCAGTTCCGTACCCCAACTATTAATCGTCTTTTTCACCTATTATCATTAGATATTTAGAATTTCATTATAAAAAACAACCAATCCCTTAGCGTACAGGAAGCGGTTGAAAAATGTATCTAACGTACAATTTACTTTTTTTTGATATGGTGACTCCATCGCCATCAAGCTAAGGTTTTGAAGTACCCCCTAAATGAAAATTTTCTTTCTCTACAGATAGTTACTCTGAACAGTCAGCTCATTTTTTCGTTTTGGGGGCATTATAAAATTCTTAAGTTGATGGGCATGGGGTGGCACCAACATTTCGCGGATTCCGTACGCTAAGGCTGAATTACTTGATATAACAGTAAGCGTCAAACTGTCCCCACCTACCAATAGAATCAGTTCCATGTCAAAATCTCCTTACGTACAAGAAAGAAAGGAGATTTTGACATGGCTAAAATAGATCAATCAATAGCGTGGAAGAATCGAGTGGACGCTTGTCGTTCCAGTGGTTTAAGCATCCGAAGCTCGTAAGAAAAAGAAAGATGTTTATTTAAGTCTTAATGCGTTCGCTTTTACTGTTGGTTATGATTGGTAGGGACATTCTCCATTAATAATTCGTAGGAAAGAGATAAACATTAGAAAAACTGTCAATGAAAATTCATGTAAACCCTCTAAAAAAGTCTTACAATCAAAGCAGAGAGACTTTGGAACGGGAGGCACTAGCCATGAATCGAATTAAACGTGAAGAGAAAACAATTAGCATTATGATTGATATGTATTGTAAAAACGAACATGAACAAGATACTATATGTGAAGAATGTCAGAAGTTAAAAGAGTATGCTTATTTTCGTTTATCAAAATGTCCATTTCAAGAAAAGAAGCCAGCATGTCAAAATTGCAAAATTCATTGTTATAAACCAGATATGAAAGATTTCGTTAAGGATGTTATGAAGAAGAGCGGACCGAAAATGATTTTAAAACATCCATATTTCGCGGTCATGCATGTTGTTGACACAATGAAGAAGGCTCCTGACTTACCGAAAAGAAAAAAGAGCTAAAAGAAAAAACGGGTTGTCTAACAAGCCCGTTTTTTCTTTTATTAACGTAAACGACAAATAGACCTAAAAAATCAATTTTATTATATCTTTAGGTCTATTTGTCGTTTACATATAACAAGGATTTAACAATAGGAGCCAAAAACGGACGTTTAAGGAACTTTATCGAGTTCTAACGAAACTAACAGAAAGATGGTCAAAAACCAGTTCCGAAACTCATTACCAAAAACAAAGTCCCGTAACAAGCATTAAATATCGTTTATGGAACTTTCTTAACGTACGGTAAAACCAAGTTTTTGAACTTGGCGTACCGCCCACATTTTAACGTTTTTATACGCCAAGAGATTCTCAAAACCCAATAGTACGATTTTAATTGAAATTTTGATTTAAAGATGCGTTTTGAGACACTATTCTTCTTCTAAAATAGCGTAATAATATTCGTCCCACCATTCATTTCCATGTGGTATACACTTCTTGAAATAGCCTTCTCTTCTCATTCCAATCTTCTCCATTACTCGATATGATGGGGTATTCTGTGGCTGACATGTAGCTATAATTCTATGTAATTTTATTTCCTTAAACCCATATTTCAATGTAGCTTGTGCTGCTTCAGAAGCATATCCTTTATTGAAATATTTAGGATTAAACACCCAACCAATCTCATAAGTATGTTCACCAAAATATTTATGAAAAACAATATGACCAATCAGGATATTTTCATCTATTAATACCACAGGAAAGTTCTTAGCATTTTCACCAATATTTTCATTTACAAAGTTTCTTGTATCTTCTTCAGTAAAAACCCCTTCGGGAATATATTTCATAACATTGATATCTGATGTATACTCATGGACAGCTTGCCAATCTTTGAACTCAAATTTTCGTATTAATAATCTTTCTGCTTTTACAAACATTTACTTTTCCCCCTCAAAAAATCGCAACTTTATTTCAAATCCACATGTAACCCCAAAAACAAAAAGACCTTATAGCAATTACTACAAGGTCTTTTTGAGACAATGTCAATAAAAGGGTAAAACAAACTATCTTATCAGAAAAACTAGGGATCACTATATCTTAAGACTACTAGGACACCTTTATTATACAACAAATATTAACATTTTAGGTTTTTTTTGATAACTTGTGAATTTTTAAATAAACAATGTTATATTTTGTTCCTAGATTATACTTTATTAATCAAAGGTTTGTTTAAAACAATTGAGTCATGAATGGAGAGTGGAGATACTTGTAAAATCGGGGTAGCATGCATGTGGTAATGTTCTTATAGGAGTACGAAAAGGTGGGGTATTTTAAAGGAAAACAGTTCGAGAAAGGTATTATCTTGGTAGCCGTTGGCTTCTATTGTCGTTTTTCTTTAAGTTATCGCGATGTGTCTGAAATTCTGAAGGAACGTGGTATTTCGATTCATCCAACAACGATTATGCGCTGGGTTCATGAATATGGAAATCTTATCTATCAAATTTGGAAGAAGAAAAACAAAAGAGTACAATTATCTTGGAAGATGGATGAAACCTATATAAAAGTTAAAGGAAAGTGGTGTTATTTATATCGTGTGATTGATAAAGAAGGCCATACCCTTGATATTCAACTTCGAAAAAAGCGAGATACGCAAGCAGCATATTCTTTTATAAAAAGATTGGTTCAAATCTTCGGAGAACCAACGGTTCTGACGACAGATAAAGCCCCATCGTTACTTTGCGCGTTAAAGAAATTAAAGAAGCAAGGCTTTTATACACATACGATTCATTATACGGCCAAACATCTAAATAACCTTATAGAACAAGATCATAGGCATGTGAAGCGCCGTTTTGCTAGGTCCTCAGGGTTTCAAAGCCTTCGCCATGCTTCAGAATCGAAACGGTTCATGCCCTATATAAACAAAGACGAAGTCTTCAATCAGACTCCGTCTTTTCGACGTATAACGAATTACAACAATTACTAACGATTTTATAAAATTCGCCTGTAATCTGTTCCACTTTTAATGTGTTAAGAAACTTTGCAACAGAACCTCTTTTTTTATTCTCTCTAAGATTTCGAAATACGCCCATAACAACATTTTTCACGCCACATTTATTCATGATAATTAAGTTCACTTTTTTCGTTTTGAGGTGAATTTGTTTTCTTAAGTTGATGGATGTGGGGTGGTACCCCATCACTATCAAGCTAAGGTTATGAAGTACCCCGTAAACGAAAATCTTTATCTATCTACAATTATTTATAACAATTTAGCTCATTTTTTTAGTTTTGGATAACAACGAATTTCTTAGGTTGATGGGCATGTATGGTGACCCCAATTACGTTTATGTCGATTCACGAATAATTAGATTCGTAGGATATTGAATAATTTTACGGCTAATATCCTCTTTGGACTCTATATATATTAGTATTTCACTAACAACACGCTTACTTAATTCAACGATTGGAATATCAATAGTACTTATTGTTGGACTTGTAACTTTACAAATTAACTGATTGTCATAGCCACAAACGGCAAGATCAGTTGGAACATTATACCCTTTTAAAGTAGCATTTTTAATAACTCCAGCTGCTACTTGATCATTACCAGTAAATACTGCCGTAGGTCTGTCTTTTAAATTATTTAACTTCTCAAAAATTTCAAACCCATCTTCAACAGTAATTGCATTTCCAAATAGCCATTCTTTTTTATATGATAACTGTTTTTCTTCTAGAGCATGGAGATATCCTTGTTTACGTTTTAATTGAGCTTGACTATTAAGCGAATCGTAGCAAAAACCAATCTTCTCATGTCCTTTACTAATTAAATGTTTAACTGCTTTATAGCCCGCTTCATATTCATCATAGCAAATTATTGGAATAGGAGCAGTTTCCTCATACTCATTACACAGTAGTATTGGACCATGTACTAAGTAACACTCCACATCTTTCCACTTATTTTCTAAGGATGCGAGAATTACACCATCCACAGCTTTATTTTCTAACAGTGCTAGTAATTCCAGTTCTACTTTTTTTTTGTAAAAAGTCTGATAAATCAGTAATTTATAATTGTGTTTCAATAATTCTTTAGATATCTCTTTAGCAAGTTGACCAAAAAAAGGATGAGCAATATTAGGAATAGATAGGGCTATGGTTTGTGTTTTATTTATCCTAAGATTCCTAGCAATAGAACTAGGAGTATAGTTTAACTCTTTCATTAACCTCAATATTTTTTCGCGTTTTTCTGAATTTACATAAGGATGATTATTTAAAACTCTTGAAACTGTGGCATTTGATACATTACATAGTTTGGCTATTTCTTTAATTGTTACCATAGAATCACTCCATAAAAAAAAATTGTTGACATGTAATCGATAACATAAAATATATTCTATTCATGATTTTTAAAATAATTTCTTAGAGGTGATTTTAACGTGAAAACCCTTACTACAGTTTCTAGTCATAGCAAAGATCATTTAGCCTTATTGAAATACTTACAGGGCGAAACAAAAGGTATTGAATTTGAAATTAGCAATATATTACCGAATCACAAAATGAAAGAGAAATTATTTAAAGATAACAAATTGGATAATAATGTCGATATAAATAAAGATATTTTCAATTATAGCAGAAAAAATATACAGAAAATAGAATTCATGCCTTTAAACCGTTTAATTTCTACAGGGGAAATTGACGGAATAATAGGAACTTTAAAAGAGGTGTTACCGACAGGGCAATTTACAAGTGAACCATTTTCAAAAAAGTTAGAGGAAGTAATCGGGGAGTATTTAAACAAGCAATTGGTAATTGTAACAAATAGTTAATCAATATAGCTATCACGGTTTTGAAGTCGATAAGAAAAATAAAAAGGTATAAGATTTTGGCTTCAATTCTAAAATCGATAATTTACAAGCAGCAATTAGTTTGGAGAGAATTAAACATTTATCGTATAACAATTTTAAAAGAGTACATTTAGCTCAGCGATATATAAATAATCTAAAAGGATTAATGGATAAAGAATTAATACAACTACCTAGGATGACGGAAGACCAGGTATGGCACCTGTTCCCTATTAGAGTTAGAAATGGGAAGAGGGATGAGCTGAAAAAGAAATTGAAAAAGCTGTATAACATTAAAACCGACATTTATTACCCTGTATTAGCTCACAAGCGGAACACTAGCTTGGTTAAGGATAAATATATAAATGCTACTTTATTAAATACAGAGTTAGCTCATAAAGAGATATTACACTTACCTTTATATCCAGATATAACGTTAAAAGAACAAGACTATGTGATGGAGGGATTAATTAATGTCACTAAATAATAAAACTTTAAATTCTTTAACATTCGAAAGATTACCAGAAGTTGAAAATCCTAAATTTGTAGTGTTTTGTGATTTTGATGAAACTTATTACCCTCATGATATGGATGAATCCAGAAGAAATAACATGAAATTGTTAGAAGAGTACTTATATGAACAAGGAAGTAATGGTCATCTAGTAATTGGTTGGGTAACTGGGAGTAGTTTAGAATCTATCATTGAAAAAATGAAAAAAGGATCCATCCAGTATTTCCCTCATTTTATAGCAAGTGGATTGGGGACAGAAATAGCATACTTTAATAGTAATGGTATTACATTAACTGATCAAAGATGGGAAGAAAATCTTGATAATAGTGGGTTTGCACCTGGGAAAATTGATGAAATTATTGATTTATTAGAAAGAGATTATGGTATCTTTTTACAACCACAGACACAATTAGGAACCTCTAAATACAAATTTAATTTTTATTATGAAGAACAAAATAAAATTGTAGATACTAAAAATTTGAAAAATATAATAGAAATTGCAGAGCAATATCAAGTAGGGGTTAATATTAACCGATGTAATCCATTAGCAGGTGATCCAGAGGATTGCTATGATGTAGATTTTATTCCGATTGGAACTGGGAAAGATGAAATTGTTAAGTTTATTTTAGGTAAATACGATTTAAGAAGAGTAAATGCAATTGCATTTGGAGATAGTGGGAATGATTTAAAAATGCTTAAAGCTGTTCAACACGGTTACTTAATACAAAACGCGACAGAAGAAGCTAAAAAAGCGCATTCTATGTTAGCTCAAGGTGAATATTCCATTGGAATTTTAAATACTCTAAAGCACATTATTAATTAAAGGAGCTGTTATTATGGTTCTGGTGCAAATATATGAAGAAGAACGCGGATAATAGTAGATTCCTAGTGAAATCGTATTTTATGCTATAAGGCCTCACCATATCCAAAAAAGAAAATTGTACGTTCAGACACAATTTGGAAACATTTTAACGGATACACTGTATGTTAAGCACAAAGTTTGTTACCAAAAAACTAGCCTTTTGAAAAAAAAGATCCCAATATTAGGGGATCTTTTTTTAGTGAACTAGTCTTAGATAAAGAAATTGTACTTCTTTATCTGTTACAGATAAACTAATTGATGTCTGCACTACAGCATTTATTGATATTATTAATAGAACAAACATGAATATCAAAAACCATTTTGGAATATCATTTTTCTTTTTTATGAAAGATATTAGGGGTCACCATACATGCCAATCAACTTAAGAAACTTCACTACCCCCAAAAGTAAAAAACGTTATTCTTTCTAAAAAGCTAACTAGAAAGGATGACGTTTTTTATGAATCTTTCGATGTTGAGAAATACATTCTTCCCCAAAACGAGAAAATGTACATCTCCAGATGAAATGTACATTTCTTTGTTTTGAGGATTCTTCAAAATATTATCTTGATAGCAATGTAGCAATACCCCTTAAGAGACCTAAAAAACCTCTAATCGATAAATTCATGTTATTATTCTTGATATTGCTGTTGAACCGCCTCCGGTAGTTCATCAAAGATTAGTCTTTTAAAAATCTTAATAATGCTTCATTAAATTCTTTTGCATGAGTTGCGTTTAATCCATGAGGACCACCTTTTATAAGAGCGAGTTTACTACCAGGAATAGAATCATATGTGCGTTTTCCACTTAACTCAAAAGGTACAGTTGCATCAGAGTCACCGTGAATAATAAGAGTAGGTATATTGAACTTTTCCAAGTCTTTTCTAAAATCGGTCATACTAAAGGCGGTAATACAATCGAGCGTTCCTTTAGGGGATGCACTAGCTGCAATATCCCAATTATATAAACGGAATGGCTCACTAACTAAATCTGTTCGATTACCAGCCGCGAAAAATCCCTTAGTAAATTCGTCAAGAAATGCAAGGCGGTCATTTATCACGCCACTTTTGAATTCTTCAATTGCTGCATCATCTAATGCCCCTTCAGGATGATCCTCTGATTTGTATAAATAAGGAGGAACTGCTCCAGCAAAAACAGCTTTTTCAATACGATCTGTTCCATATGTACTAATGTACCGAGCTACCTCGCCTCCACCCATAGAAAAACCAACAAGTGTGACATTTTGAAGATCTAAATGTTCTAATAGTTGATGTAAATCAGAAGTAAAGGTATCATATTCATATCCTTCCCACGGCTGAGATGACTTTCCAAAGCCTCGACGATCATATGTTATAACTCTGTATCCAGCCTCAACAAGAGCGGGAACTTGGTATTCCCAAGATCGACCACTTAACGGCCAACCATGAATTAGTACAACTGGTTTTCCTATACCATGATCCTCATAATATATCTCAATTGGTGCTTGATTTTCGGTTCCTACAGTAATTTTTGCCATTCTTCTACCTCCAAAAAATGTTCTAATATATATCCTTTTCTTCAATAATCCGGATGAATCTCGTAACCTATTTATGCACGTTTATGTTGTGAACTCTAAGCATGAAATTCTATTGTTCCGATGAATTCATTTTCTGTTTTTGTAACAATTCCCCATCTAATACCTTTTTCATCATGAAATAATTGCTGAACATTCCTCATATTCAATTCTAATAACAAAAATAGGTGACTATCAATATTGTTCTATCTATAGAATGTATAGGTAAAACCAATCAATTTTATGGTAAAAATAACTATAGTTACCATCTATGCAAATTATAGATAATTTAGAATTGATTAATGAATTGGTTTTCAAATACTATAAATTTGTATAGTGCTTCATGTTCTGTGAATGCTGCTATAACTAATATTAACGGTCAGTTTAGTTATAAACTAATCGTAACAAACGAAGAAATTTATGATAATATTCCACTGTTTAAACTTTCTTCGATTACTTAATTTATAGGAGGAATACATAATGGCTGATCTCTATTCTCGTATTAACAAAGATGATGCTGTCGTTCTTTTAGTAGATCATCAAACTGGTCTTATGTCCGGACTAGTACGTGACTATGGTGTTGATGAATTCAAGAACAATGTTTTAGCTCTTGCTCACACTGCTAAGTTTTTTGATTTACCAGTAATTTTAACAACAAGCTTTGAAAACGGACCTAACGGACCTTTAATGCAAGAATTGGTTGATCTCTTTCCTCACGCACCAAAAATAGCTCGACCTGGACAAATTAACGCATGGGATAATGATGATTTTGTAAAAGCAATCGAAGAAACTGGAAAAAAACAACTTATCATCGCGGGCGTCGTTACGGATGTTTGCGTTGCTTTCCCGGCACTTTCCGCTATAAAAGCTGGATATGAAGTATTTGCTGTTACTGATGCTTCAGGAACTTTCAGTAAACAAGTTGCAGATGCTGCCAATACGCGTATGGCACATAGTGGCGTACAACTTATGAACTGGTTTAGCGTAGCTTGTGAATTACAACGCGATTGGCGCAACGATGTCGAAGGTTTTGGCAATTTGCTTGCTAGTAATCTTCCAGGCTATCAAAATATAATTGGAAGCTATTTAGGAGCTCAGCGAGATCTTAGAAAACAAAATGCATAAATGTATTCCAAAGAAATAGATTTAAATCACTTTTTAAAAAGTGGATAGTATAAATTTAGTGCTGATTAAATCAGCACTCTCTTTTAAATTAAAAAGTATAGCAAAGCTTTTATTTTTAAGATTACAGTTTCAATTAACAGAAAATACATCACTTTCAAAAAAACTTAATTTAAAACAATTAAAAAAGGAGCATTTTATTATGAGTAATTTAGAATTGTTAAATCCGGAGAACAGTGCATTAATTTTGATTGATTTTCAGCCTCAAATGACTTTTGGAGTTGCAAGTATTGACAGACAAACATTGATTAATAACGTTATGCTGCTTGCTAAGTCAGCAAAAACTTTTAACGTACCTACTATTCTTACTACAGTTGAAACACGCAGCTTTTCTGGTTATTTTTGGCCACAAATTCTTGACATATTCCCAAACCATGAAATTATAGAACGTAGTTCAATGAACTCTTGGGAAGATCTAAAATTTGTTGAGGCAGTTAAAGCAACAGGTAGAAAGAAATTAATATTTGCAGCACTTTGGACTGAAGTTTGCCTTACATTCCCTGTGCTTGAAGCAATTAAAGCTGGCTATGAGGTTTATGCAGTTGATGATGCTTCAGGTGGTACTAGTTTGACAGCACATAACGCTGCTATGCGTCGTGTAGAACAAGCTGGTGCAATTCCAGTGACAGCAATTCAAGTTTTACTTGAATACCAACGTGACTGGGCACGCAAAGACACTTATGATGCTGTAATGGAAATTGTAAAGGAACACACTGGCGCTTATGGTCAAGGCGTAGAATACGCATATACTATGGTGCATGGCGCGCTTCCAAGCAGGAAAATATGAAACAAGAAGGAGTAGCTGGCGGAGAAACTCATACAGGGAACACGATGGATGCTGGCGGTCCAGTAACAACGATTGTTACATGGGAAATTCAAGAAGGTAGAGAAAAACAGTTTGAAACATGGAGACATGAAATCGAAGCTGCCGCTACTAAATTCCCAGGGCATTTAGGCGTAAATCTAATAGTCCCCAATAACAAATCCAGAGAGTATACTGTTATTTTTCGCTTTGATACGTATGAGCATCTACGTGCTTGGCAAGAATCAGATGTTCGTCGAGATTTGTTAAAAAAGGCAGAACAATTTCAAGCTACTAATTCAACTTACAAAACTGAAAGCAGTTTGGCTTATTGGTTTGTTACTCCAAAAACGCCAGTTCCACCGCCAAAATGGAAAATGTCTATTGTTACCCTTCTGGGTGTATGGCCTCTTAGCATGTTAGTTCCTAAAGTGATAGGACCTATTATAAAACATATGAATCCTATTATGTCAGCTTTTTTTGTTTCTGTATGTATAGTGTCCTTGCTATCATGGGTAGTCATGCCGATTTTCGGTAAAATATTTCATCCATGGTTACAAAATAATAGGAAGTAGACGAGGTGTGAACATGAATTTACCGGATATGATCTTATATAACGGAAAAATTACTACCCTTGACCCCTCTCAACCTGAGGTATCTGCTATCGCCATAACTGATGGTTTAGTCACTGCAGTAGGTGGAGATGAGCTTCTTGATAGTGCCACAGAAAAAACAAAAAAAATAGACCTTAAAAGAAAGAGAGCTATTCCAGGCCTGAATGATTCTCATATTCACGTTATTCGTGGCGGTCTTCATTATAATATGGAATTACGCTGGGAAGGTGTGCCATCACTTGCTATTGCTCTAGAAATGCTCAAAGAGCAGGCAAGGCGTACACCTGCTCCTCAGTGGGTAAGAGTAGTTGGAGGTTGGTCTGAATTTCAATTTAAAGAGAGACGGATGCCAACTTTGGAAGAGATTAATGCTGTTTCTGAAGACACGCCTGTCTTTGTGCTACATCTTTACGATAGAGCACTTGTAAATCGTGCAGGGCTTCGTGCACTGGGATACACAAAAGATACCCCAGATCCTCCAGGCTGTTTAATTGAGCGGGATAAACGAGGTAATCCAACGGGCCTTTTAATTGCCAATCCTAACGCTTCTATTCTTTATTCAAGTTTGGGTAGAGCTCCAGTACTTAATTTTGACGACCAGATTAACTCAACTCGCCATTTTATGCGCGAATTAAATAGATTAGGTATTACAAGTGCCATTGACGCAGGTGGTGGGTTCCAAAATTATCCTGATGATTACAAAGTTGTTGAACATTTAGCCGAGAAGGAACAATTAACTTTGCGTATTGCGTATAATCTATTTACGCAAAATCCAAATCATGAATATGAAGACTTTGCTTCATGGGCAAAAATTGTTTCTCCGGGTCAAGGAAATGATAAGTATAAAATGAATGGTGCCGGAGAAATGTTAGTATTCTCTGCAGCCGATTTTGAAAAATTTCAAATGCCGCGGCCCGAACTAGCTACGGTGATGGAAGCTGACTTAAAGAAAGTAATTTCTCTATTGGTGGAAAACCGTTGGCCATTCCGTTTACATGCAACTTATGACGAGTCAATAACACGTTTCTTAAATGTTTTTGAGGAAGTCAACAGAGAAATTCCTTTTAATGGTCTACGCTGGTGGTTTGATCATGCAGAAACAATCTCAGATCGTAGTATGGAACGTGTTAAGGCTTTAAATGGCGGTATCGCCATCCAAGACCGCATGGCTTTCCAAGGTGAATACTTTGTTGATTTATACGGAAAAGAAGCTGCAAAGCGTACTCCTCCGATTTATCGTATGCTAGACCTGGGTATACCTGTTGGCGCCGGTAGTGATGCAACCAGGGTTTCTAGCTATAACCCTTGGGTTGCTCTTTACTGGATGGTTGCCGGAAAAACCATTGGTGGTCTTTCGATATACGATGAAAAAAATAAACTTGACAGAAGAGTAGCCCTGGAACTATATTCCAAAGGAAGTGCGTGGTTCTCTGGTGATGAAGGTAAAAAGGGAACCCTTGCAGTAGGTCAGTTTGCTGATATTGCTGTATTGTCTGCTGACTACTTTACTGTGCCAGAAGAAGAAATCAAAGACCTTGAATCATTACTCACCATTATGGGTGGGCAGGTTGTTTATGGAAATGATGAATTTAAAAATTTATCACCTGAATTGCCGCCAGCATCACCTGATTGGGCACCCACGGGAGTTTATGGTTATGGTGGTGCTAACCTAACCCACAATATACTTTCTCACGATGCCCATGATCACAAGTTACATAGTTGCAGTAACCCTCTCCATCAACACACTCATACCGTAATAGGAAAAGATGGAACTAAATGGGGTATTGGTTGTACTTGCTTTGCTTTCTAAGTCAGAACCACCGGTATAATGCCGGTGGTTTTCTTTCTACAATAAGGGCTTGGGGCCGAAGACGGACCCAAATAGTAATGGTATTAAGATCATAATGGTAATATGGGCTCTGGTGCAAATAATATGTAGATTCGAAATAGCAGTATATCCCTAACGGAATCTATTACTATGCGGTAAGACCGAAGAGTTGATTGATTAACTTGACTTGTTTTTTGACAGACTTCTCTCCTTGCAAAGTCTGTCCTTTATCCCTTAAATAAAAGTCAATGGTATTCCCTTTTGAATCGACTACACCACACATATAAATCCACTGCCCTTTGACTTTAATATAGGTCTCATCCCAAGACTTATAGATTATTTTCAACTTTCACACTAGAATCATTATTGTTTCTATTATACTGATACTTTTTCAGGATCATTTAACTTCTGCATAAAGATACGTGCTGCAAAACTTAAAAATTTATCATCAAAGTGAATAAGATTAATATCTTGACTTGGTGTTGGATTAGTAATACGAACTATGCTCAAGGTATCATTATTAACAAAGTCAACCAGTGAAAGAGGTATTATGGCAACCCCATGTCCATTGTATACAAGGCTCAATAGAGAAATAGAAGATTTTGTTTCTATATTTGCTTCAGATAAAGATAACCCTAAACTTTCACAATATATCTTAATCGATTCACGACAACTACATGAAACCATTATTCTACTCAGCCCTGCTAATTCTCGAAAAGAAACAAATGATTTTTTATTCAAAGGATGATTTTTTGGAATTACAAGGACGAGCTCTTCGCTATACAAAAGGGTGCTTGTTAATGTGTCTGGAATTTGAGCACTACGTGTGATCCCTATATCAATATTTTTGTCAACGATTTGATTTACAGCAACTTCTGATTCTATAATTTTTACTACAATATTGGGATAATGTTGTTGAAACTTCATAATATAAGGTGTTAAATAAGTGAGATCTTCTAATAAACCTCCTATAGTAATCACACCTCTTTTCACACCCTTTAATTCAAAAATTTCGTTATAAACCTCATCAAATTGTTGCATGATAAATCTCCCTTTATCAAATAGCAATTTACCTGCTTCTGTAATTTTGATACCTCTTCCAACTCGATGAAATAAAGGTGTATCAAGTTCACCTTCTAACACACGTATTTGTTGACTTAAAGTCGGCTGTGAAATACCTAGAACTTCCGCAGCTTTAGTAAAACTACCATTATTACAAACTTGAATAAAATACTCTAAATGACGTAATTCCATTCTTGATACCCACTCTCCGCTTTATGAAAGATTCACATTTAAAAGAACACTTTGTATGCGTTAGCATAACAACTATCTTTCCTGTTTATACTAATTGTAATTTCATTATTTCTTCATTTTGGATTCCAATAAATGTACTGCCATTTATTGATTTTTTCCTCCTATTTAATTTATATTTAATTAGGATATTACTAATTCGAGATATATTTCTAAAAATTATAGTTCTTGTGCATAATATCCTAATTTCTTCAACTGTTCGATTATCAATTTTTTCTCAATATAATCCAAACCACCAAATATTTGTCGAATCGCCTCTTTATGCTGAGGGAAAATAGTATCCATCAATTCAATACCTTCTGAAGTAATTGACGCATACGTAACACGGCGGTCTTTAGGACATGGTTTTCGTATTAAGAACCTCTTCTTTTCCAACTTATCCACTACATACGTGATACTACTACTTGCAAGTAATATTTTGTCTCCAATTTTTTGTATAGGCTGATCGCCTTTACTGTATAGTAGCTCAAGCACTGCAAATTCAGTTGGATTAAGTCCATAACTTTTTATATCTTCTTCAATACGCTTAGTGATTGACTGTACTGCCCTTGATAATATAACAAATAACTTTAAAGATAAGCTCTCATCGTTAATCACGCTCATAATTACCAATCCTTTGCAAATTATCTTGAATTCGAGATTCATTATATTATCGTCGAAATATTATGTCAATAATTCATTTTAGTTTTATCAAACCACTTATAATTTATTTCTCAACATGAAACATATGGAATCGTAAGAAAATAATTGTTAAAATATAAGCATCTCAATTGCGTTATTTTTTTAAAGAGGGCTTGTTTTCTAACGAGGCCACTGAAAAAGTCCTTATAGTTAAAAAAGTGAAAGCTTCCTCGATGAAATCGAGGAAGCTTTCACTTTTT
>NZ_JAEHBX010000082.1:0-17850 GCF_016483395.1 Bacillus cereus group sp. N21 | reverse complement strand
AGCTCCGATTGAATATCGAATCTCGATGGCTGCATAGTCTTTTTTTACAGCTGTCCACTTGACGGGGGTAAGACCAATTTCGATAGTCTTTTTCTTTATCCCGCTATTTGTGGACAGTAAGACTCAAGCCTTAAGTTTCAGAGAGAAGCGATGAATTTTGTTTTATAATTTGTTTATTATTGTAAATTGATAACAAGTAGCATAATGAAATTTAAAGAGCAAGTTATAATAGTAAGAAGCATAGGTAAAGTGATTATGAGTGAAGGTGATGGAAATGCAATATCCAGATTCATTAGTACTGCATGTGAAAAAACTTAGTGCTCCCTATCCATTAGAAGGTTTTTTATGTGGACAAGGTCCTGAAAAGCCGAAACTAATGCTTGTTGGAGAAGCGCCAGGAGAAACAGAAATTCATAATGGCATTCCGTTTAGTGGAAGAGCAGGTAAGGAGTTAATGGGATTTTTAGAACGTATCGGCCTTACAAGGGAAGAAGTATATATTACGAGCACTGTACGTAGCCGGCCTTATATATGGAGAGAGAAAAGAGAGCGGAGCGGGCAAGTTGCTCAGAAGAAATATAATCGAACCCCAAATCAGGGAGAAATACTTGTGCATGCTCCTTTGTTAGATTATGAGATGGAGCACGTGCAAGCACCGGTTATTGTCACACTTGGAAATATTGCATTAAAGCGTTTAGTGGGACCAGATAAAAAAATTACTGATGTTCATGGACAATTATTGCAGCAGCCAGTACGAAGACTAAAAAATAATCAAAGTACAGATTTTATATGGACCGAGAAGATATATAATATTTTTCCGACATTTCATCCAGCATCAATTTTTTATAATAGAGGCTTGTTGGATTTGATTTATGAGGATTTAGAAAAATTAGGGAAGTATATATAGTAGAAGTTTTCTTTATAGTGGTTTACAACTTAAAAAGCTATCGGGTTCGATAGCTTTTTAAGTTGTGTATTTGGAAAGTGTAGTAATGTTAGAGATCTAGCATGTTTAATTATGTAATGGATTTTTATTTTCGTCTAATGTAAAGCCTTCACCAACTACATCATGTACATCACTTACTGCAACAAATGCATGAGGATCTACTGAAGTAATAATATTCTTTAGTTTTACGATTTCATTTTTTGCCACAACACAATAAAGTACGTTTCGCTCAATCTTTGTATAAGAGCCAACTGCTTTTAAAAAGGTTGCCCCGCGCTCCATCTCGGATAAAATCTTGGCAGCAATCTCGTCGTTTTTATCTGAAATAATGGTTGCTCCTTTTGCTGCATATGCTCCTTCTTGCATAAAGTCAATGACCTTTGCTCCGATAAAGACCGCAACTAACGTATACATGCCCTCGCGATAAGATAGATATGTAAGAATGGAGATGACAATGACAACAGCGTCAAACATAAACATTGTTTTTCCCATGCTCCAGCCAACATATTTATGAGCTAATCGAGCAATAATATCGACGCCACCAGTTGTTCCACCGTATTTGAATATAATTCCGAGACCAATCCCAATAAATGCTCCAGCGAACAGGGCTGCTAATGTCATATCATTTTGCAAATTTAAATGTAAATTTAATGATTCGTAGCGCTGAAAAATCCATAGAAATAAGGAGACGCTAAACGTTCCGATTAATGTGTATAAGAAAGTTGTTCGGCCGAGTAATTTCCAGCCGACAAAAAAGAGAGGGATGTTTAAGATTAAGTTTGTATACGATGGATCAAGCGAAAAGAGAAAATAAAGCAATAACGTAATTCCTGTAAAGCCACCTTCTGCTAAGTGATTTTCAATATTAATATTTACGATGCCAAAAGAGAAGATAGCGGAACCAATCAAAATAAATATAATGTTTCGAATCTTTAAGTTGGTTTTCATGTAGCAAGCCCCCTAATATGTAATTGTTACTTCGCTCCGTTGAAATAGCTAATGACGAAGAAACACGATAAGAATAGTAAGTCATTTGTATGATTGTAATTGGTAAGAGGTAACCTTTTACAGGAAGAACATTTGCAAAAGAAAGTTTCATTTTACCCCCACTAACGGTTGGTAAGGAGTAAGGCGAGAAGAAAAGACTAACTAACCGTAAGAGCCCGATTGGTTCAACTAATCTTTTGCAAGAAGAACATTTGCAAAAGAAAGTTTCACTTTATTATAGTCTATCCAAAAATACGTGGCAAATAGGGACGAAAGAGGAATAATATTTGTCAAATCGCCATGAATTGGCTAACATGAAAGAGGAAGGATTAGAGGTGAACAACATGGAACAAAAAACGATGAAAGATATGCAGAAAGAAGTAGATGCATATATTAGTCAATTTAAAGAAGGTTATTTCAGTCCGCTTGCAATGATGGCTCGTTTGACAGAAGAAATGGGTGAACTTGCAAGGGAAGTGAACCACTATTACGGTGAGAAGCCGAAGAAAACGACTGAAAAAGAACGAACAATTGAAGAAGAACTTGGAGATGTATTATTTGTTATGATTTGCATGGCAAATAGCTTACATATTGATTTAGAAACAGCGCATAACATTGTAATGGATAAATTTAATACACGTGATAAAGATCGCTGGACACGTATTGAAGAGGGAGAGAAAGAATAATGAAAGATATTAAAGTGATTATTGCTGGACCAAGAGGACGTATGGGACACGAAGCAGTACTTCTAATGGAAAGAACACCACATTTTCAATTAGTAGCAGCAGTTGATTATAAGCATGGTGGTGAAATGATTTCAAATCTTCCTGGAATGCCTACATTACATGCACCAATCTATGCGGATTTACATACTTGTTTAAATGAAGTAGAAGCGGATGTATTGCTAGATTTAACGACACCAGAAGTCGGCAAAGAACATGTTACACTCGCTGTTGAACATGGTCTTCGTTCCGTTATTGGTACGACAGGGTTTACAGAAGAAGAACTTCAGCATTTAACAGACACTGCGAAAGAAAAACAGGTAGGTACTATTATTGCTCCAAACTTTGCAATTGGTGCAATACTTATGATGAAGTTTTCTCAAATGGCAGCGAAATATTTCCAAGATGTTGAAGTGATTGAACTACATCATGATCAAAAATTAGATGCACCATCAGGTACAGCTGTAAAAACGGTAGATTTAATTCGTCAAAATCGTGAACCAAAACAACAAGGTCATCCAAATGAAACAGAACAATTAAAAGGAGCACGTGGTGCAAATGTAGATGGTATTCATATTCATAGCGTGCGTTTACCAGGGCTTATTGCGCATCAAGAAGTATTGTTTGGCGGAGACGGACAAATGTTAACAGTTCGTCATGATTCATTCAACAGAGCATCATTTATGTCTGGAGTAAAATTATCTATTGAAACAGTAATGAATCTTGACCATCTTGTATATGGATTAGAGAAGATTATCGATTAAAGGGGGGAAGACGGATGAAGATTGCCTTAATTGCACATGACAAAAAGAAAGATGATATGGTTTCGTTTGCATACGCATATAAACCAATTTTTGAACAACATGAACTTTTTGCTACGGGAACAACAGGCCTTCGCATTATGGAAGCGACAGGACTTACAGTCACAAGATATCAATCTGGTCCTCTTGGCGGCGATCAAGAAATTGGTGCAATGATTGCAAAAAACGATTTAGACATGGTGATTTTCTTTCGGGACCCGCTAACAGCACAACCACATGAGCCAGATGTAAATGCATTGCTTCGTTTATGTGATGTATATGCGATACCGCTTGCAACGAATATGGCAAGTGCTGAGATGTTAATGCATGCATTAGAACGAGGAGATTTAGACTACCGAAAGTTACGAAAATGAGGGAACAAATTATGAGAGGATTACATATATTAGCGTTTGGTGCCCATGCCGATGATGTTGAAATCGGCATGGCTGGCACTATTGCCAAATATACAAAACAAGGATATGAAGTTGGCATTTGTGATTTGACAGAAGCCGATTTATCCTCAAATGGGACGGTTGAACTAAGAAAAGAAGAAGCACAAGCAGCCGCTCGTATCATGGGAGTGACAGAGCGAATCAATTTAGCAATGCCAGACCGCGGTCTGTATATGAAAGAAGAATATATAAGAGAAATCGTAAAAATTATTCGGACATATAAGCCAACGCTTATTTTTGCACCATACTATGAAGATCGCCACCCAGACCATGCGAATTGTGCGAAACTCGTGGAAGAAGCTGTGTTTTCAGCAGGTGTTCGTAAATATATGCCAGAAATGTCACCACATCGCGTACAATCTTTTTATTATTATATGATTAATGGTTTTCATAAACCGAATTTCTGCATTGATATTAGCGAACATCTTTCTGAAAAGATAGCCGCGTTAGAAGCCTATGAAAGCCAATTTACAGCAGGAAGTGATGGTGTGAAGACACCTTTAACAGAAGGTTATGTCGAAACAGTAATCGCTCGTGAGAAAATGTTTGGAAAAGAAGTTGGAGTTATGTATGCTGAAGGATTTATGAGTAAAAAGCCAGTTTTATTACATGCTGATTTAATAGGGGGATGTAAATGAAATTGAAAATAGGTATAACATGTTATCCTTCTGTTGGTGGTTCTGGGGTTGTAGGAACTGAATTAGGAAAACAATTGGCTGAACGAGGTCATGAAATTCACTTCATTACCTCTGGAGTTCCATTCCGATTAAATAAAGTATATCCAAACATTTATTTTCATGAAGTAACGGTAAATCAATATTCTGTCTTTCAATATCCACCTTACGATTTAGCATTAGCAAGTAAAATGGCAGAGGTTGCACAGAGAGAAAACTTGGATGTTTTACATGTACACTATGCAATACCACATGCAATTTGTGCATACTTAGCAAAGCAAATGATTGGAGACGATATTAAAATCGTTACGACGTTACATGGAACTGATATTACTGTACTTGGTTCAGATCCTTCTCTAAATAATTTAATACGGTTTGGTATTGAGCAATCTGATGTTGTTACAGCTGTATCTCACTCGTTAATTCAAGAAACACATGAGCTTGTAAAGCCAAATAAAGAAATTCAAACTGTATATAATTTTATTGATGAGCGTGTCTATTTTAAGAGAGATATGTCCCAACTAAAAAAAGAGTATGGTATACGTGAAGATGAAAAGGTATTAATTCATATTTCGAATTTTCGCAAGGTCAAGCGTGCACAAGATGTTGTCCATTCATTTGCTAAAATTGTAAAAGAAGTGGCAGCGAAATTATTACTTGTTGGTGATGGGCCGGAATTTTGTACAATTTTACAGTTGGTGAAAAGCTTACATATTGAAGAACATGTTTTGTTTTTAGGAAAACAGGATAATGTTGCTGAGCTTCTTGCAATGAGCGATTTAATGTTGCTTTTATCAGAAAAAGAAAGCTTTGGCCTCGTTTTACTAGAAGCAATGGCGTGTGGTGTGCCATGTATTGGTACGCGTGTTGGAGGTATTCCAGAAGTTATTCAACATGGTGAAACGGGATATATATGTGAAGTTGAAGATATCAAAGGTATAGCTAAGCAAGCGATACAATTGCTTAAAAACGACGATCTCCATCAAAATATGGCACAGCGCGCCATGGAAGCTGTATATGAGCAATTTCGTTCAGAAAATATTGTTTCACAATATGAGGCAATTTATTATGACATACTAAGGGATGACAAAAATGAAACGATTTAAACAAGCTGGAGCAATTATTGAGACATTGAAACAACATGGGCATGAAGCATATTTTGTTGGGGGAAGTGTGCGTGATTTTATTATCAATAGACCAATTGGTGATATTGATATCGCAACATCAGCTCTTCCAGAAGAAGTGATGCATTTATTCCCAAGACATGTCCCTGTTGGGCTTGAACATGGTACGGTTATTGTTGTTCAAGAAGGTATTCCGTATGAAGTGACAACATTTCGAACGGAGAGTGATTATGAAGATTTTCGCAGACCAAGTAGTGTTCAGTTTGTTCGTTCATTAGAAGAAGATTTAAAACGACGAGATTTTACTATGAATGCGATTGCGATGAATGAAGAAGGAAACATCATTGATTTGTTTGCGGGGCAAGAGGCAATTCGTAAACAAGAAATTGCAACAGTAGGGAATGCTGCGGATCGCTTTCAAGAAGATGCACTACGTATGATGCGGGGTATTCGCTTTGTTAGTACTTTAGGATTCTTTTTAGAGGAACAAACGAAACGTGCGATTGAGGAGTATGGGCATTTACTGGAACATATAGCGATTGAAAGAATTACAGTTGAGTTTGAAAAGCTGTTGACGGGTAAATATTGTGTAAATGGGCTTCAACAACTAGTAGAGACGAAACTAGTTACGCACTTACCATATTTACAAATGTCAGAAGAAAGAATTTTAAAAGCTATGCAATATAACTGGGATTTTTTTGAAACCGATATCGAGGCGTGGGCATTTTTCTTATATTGTATTGGTGAAGAACATCCATCAGTTTTCTTACGTCAATGGAAATTTTCAAACAAAAAAATAAAAGATATTGTAGCTGTTATATTAGCAATCCGCTCTAGAAAAACAAAGTCTTGGGATGCAGTTTTTCTATACAAGACAGGTTTGCATACTGCTTTAATGGCGGAAAGAGTATATCAAGCTATTATAAAAAAATATGATATATTTTCTGTAAATCAGGTACAGTCATTATTTGATTCATTATCCATTCATAATCGTCAGGAAATGAAAGTAAGCGGTAATGATTTGTTAGGTTGGACAGAAAAAACGCCAGGACCATGGGTGGCAGAAGTGTTGCAAAGAATCGAAGAAGAAATTTTACAAGAACGATTAGAAAATGAGAAAGAGAAAATAAGGGAGTGGCTACAAGGATGCAATCTACTATAAGAAAACAATTACTGCAGATTTTTTCTGCAGCAGATGGCGAGTTTGTATCTGGTCAAACAATTAGTGACAAGCTTGGCTGCTCAAGAACCGCTGTCTGGAAACATATGGAGGATCTTCGGAGCGAAGGATATGAGCTAGAAGCTGTGCGCCGTCTAGGATATCGGATTGCTAGTAAGCCAGATAAAGTAACAGCGAATGAAATTCAATTAGGCTTACAGACTGAATTTATAGGGAGAACTGTTTATTTTAAAGAATCTGTAGAGTCTACGCAGCATATTGCAGCAAAACTTGCTTATGAAGGGGCGGCGGAGGGAACAATTGTCGTTGCGGAAGAGCAAACAGCAGGACGTGGCCGTTTGAGTAGAAAATGGCACTCACCAAAAGGGACAGGGATTTGGTTGAGTATTATTTTACGTCCAGCTATTCCCGTTCATCATGCCCCTCAGCTTACTTTATTAGCAGCTGTTAGTGTAGCACAAGCAATTGAGAAATGTACAGGTGTGAATGTGGGAATTAAATGGCCCAATGATATTTTAATTGAAGGAAAAAAAGCTGTCGGTATTTTAACAGAGATGCAGGCTGACCCAGATAAGATTAATGCTGTTATTATGGGAATTGGAATTAATGCAAATCAAGGGCAAGAACATTTTGCAGATGAGATTAAAGAAATTGCAACATCTTTAGCAATTGAATCAGGAAAACCAATTGTGCGAGCAGAGCTTATGCAACAGATCTTTTTACAAATGGAAAAGTTATATCAAGAATATGTAAAAAATGGTTTTTCGGTTATTAAACTTCTTTGGGAAAGTTATGCAATAAGTATTGGAAAAGAAATTACGGCCCGAACGATGAAAGATACGATTACAGGTGTAGCAAAAGGAATTACAGCGGATGGTGTACTTATGTTAGAAGATGATAAAGGTCAACTTCATCATATTCATTCTGCTGATATAGAAATTAAGTAGAGAGAAGTTCCTGCTTGGGAGCTTCTTTTTATTTGTATATTGGATGACAGTAAGAATAGAATTGTTTACTGTTATATTCGTTGCTATTCTTGAAATTTCACATACTGTAATAGGAATAGAAAATTATTTTTTCAAAAAAATGTAGCAATTTTATTTCTTAGTTTGCTATAATTAGTTCGAATATGGGCAGTATCTGAGTGAACTGCACCATTATTTCAAGCAATGAAGAAAAATAATTTGGATTCTGCCTTGATCCAACAACGGACTGGGACAGAGGGATGAATTTTGCCGACTAACACAACCCATCTGCCCTTTTTTGGTCAGATGGGTTTTTTATATGATTTCGGCCATCTCCTCTCTCCTGAATAAAGGAGGAGTAGTTTTTGAAAACGACAACAGATTTTTTAAAAATGAAAGAGAAAGGTGAGCCGATTACGATGCTTACTGCGTATGATTATCCATCTGCAAAGCTCTCAGAAGAAGCTGAAGTTGATATGATTTTAGTAGGGGATTCCCTTGGAATGGTTGTACTTGGATACGATTCTACCATTCCAGTAACGGTAGATGATATGATTCATCATACGAAAGCAGTGCGCCGCGGCGCAAAGGAAACTTTTATTGTAACGGATATGCCGTTTATGTCTTACCATGTATCTTTGCAAGAAACGATGCATAATGCGCGCCGCATCGTGCAAGAGAGCGGAGCACATGCAGTGAAGGTAGAAGGAGCGGATGAGGTAGTATCAATCATTCGCTTCTTAACGAATGCAGGAATTCCTGTTGTATCTCATCTTGGTTTAACACCTCAATCTGTAGGTGTATTAGGTGGCTATAAAGTGCAAGGAAAAGATGCTGAAAGTGCAAAGAAATTGTTAGAAGATGCTAAGAAATGTGAAGAGGCTGGTGCAATGGCAATCGTTTTAGAATGCGTACCAATGCAACTAGCAGAGCTTGTATCACAGCAGCTGACGATTCCTACAATAGGTATTGGTGCAGGTAGTAAAGTAGATGGTCAAGTACTTGTTTATCATGATCTCATTTCGTATGGAGTGGAGCGTGTTCCAAAATTTGTGAAACAATATACATCAGTTCAAGAAGAAATTGTACGCGGAATCGCGCAATATGTTGCTGAAGTAAAAGCAGGACAATTTCCGGAAGAACAACATTCATTCACAATGAAAGAGGAAGAATGTGTAGCATTATACGGAGGGAAACAGTGATGAAAATTGTAACAACAGTGCAAGAGATGCAGCAAATTGCTAGTGAAATTCGTGCAAGTGGTAGAGATAGCGGTTTTGTTCCAACGATGGGATATTTACACGAAGGGCATGCAACTTTATTACGTCAAGCAAGGGAAGAAAATGAAGTTGTTATTTTAAGCGTATTTGTAAACCCATTACAATTTGGACCAAATGAAGATTTAGATCGCTATCCTCGGGATATCGAGAGAGATGAGAAAGTAGCAAAAGAAGCCGGGGTTGATTATTTATTTTATCCGAGCGTAGAAGAAATGTATCCTGCAGAACAGACAACAAAGGTTGCAGTTATAAAGCGTACCGACGTATTATGTGGTAAGCAAAGACCGATTCATTTTGCAGGTGTTGCGACTGTATTGATGAAACTATTTAATATTACAATGCCAAAGCGTGCCTACTTCGGTATGAAAGATGCACAGCAAGTCGCTGTTATCCAAGGATTTGTACGTGATTTCAATATTCCAATCACAATTGTACCTGTTGATATCGTTAGGGAAGAGGACGGATTAGCAAGAAGTTCTCGTAATGTATATTTATCAGAAAAAGAACGTGAGGAAGCACCACATTTATATCAAAGTTTATGTATAGCGAAAAAACGAATTGAAGCTGGAGAGCGTAATCCGCAAATCATTACACGTCTTGTGAAAGAATATATTGAGGAAAATATACAAGGTATCGTCGATTATGCAGATCTATATGCGTACCCAACTTTGACGGAAGTTGAAACAATTGGTGGGCGTATTATTCTTGCAATTGCAGTGAAGTTTGATAATGCACGTTTAATTGACAATATTACATTAACGGTTGAATAAGGGGGAATCATCTATGTTTCGCACAATGATGAGAGCAAAGTTACATCGCGCGACTGTAACAGAAGCAAATTTAAATTATGTAGGTAGTATTACAATTGATGAAGATTTAATGGACGCAGTGGAGATTGTAGAAAATGAAAAAGTACAAATTGTAAATAATAACAATGGAGCTCGCTTAGAGACGTATGTAATTAAAGGAGAACGTGGCAGCGGTGTTGTTTGTTTAAATGGTGCAGCTGCAAGACTTGTACAACCTGAAGATAAAGTTATTATTATTTGTTACGGTCTCGTAGCGACAGAAGATGTAGATAAACAAGTACCAAAAATTGCGGTGTTAGATGATAACAATCAAATTGTTGAAATGTTAGGTGCTGAAAAAGCAGGTACGATTTTATAAAATGAAAAGCTATCTCATATGAGGTAGCTTTTCATTTTATCTTGCTATCACGGCAGTAAGACAGCTACCTCAAGATTCAGAGAGGCGCGCAAATAGGTGAGTGAGGATAATAGCATGTAAAATCCCGCGGATGGAAGCTTACTTTATGTAAATACACGTAAAAAAAACGGTTCGGAAAAATTATTCATTAATAAAGAAGATTAAAGATTTTTTTGAAACTATATACTTGAATGAATAGAAAGAGTCCTTTTTTCAACACCAGGCTCTTCTATTTTTTGTCCATCTTTTCATTAAGATGATATAAAACGTGGTATAGTAACAATATATGAATTTTTGTTGTTTGAAAGGGTAAGAAATTGAGGTGTTACATATGAGTAAGCGTTATGTCGTTGTCGATTTAGAGACGACAGGGAACTCCTGGAAAGATGGGAAGGACAGAATTACACAAATTGCAGCTGTTGTAGTAGAAGCTGGAGAGATATTGGAAATCTTTTCGTCTTTTGTTAACCCGAAGAGAGAGATTCCTCCATTTATTACAGAATTAACAGGGATTGATGAAAATCTCGTGAAACAAGCCCCGCTATTTTGCGATGTAGCGCCGATGGTAGCCGAACTATTACAGGGTGCTTATTTTGTTGCACATAACGTTCACTTTGATTGGAATTTTTTGAAGGAAGAATTAAAACAGGCTGGATATGGAGAAGTAAACTGTCCAAAAATTGATACGGTTGAATTGGCACAAATTTTATTGCCGACAGCTGATAGCTATAAATTGCGTGATTTAGCAAAAAAACATGAATTGGAACATGATCAACCGCATCGTGCGGATAGTGATGCTCTCGTGACAGCGGAATTATTTTTACAATTTCTAAATCAATTAGAAAAACTACCGCTTGTCACATTACAATCTTTATATGAACTAAGCGATGTATTCCAAAGTGATATAGCGAATATCATTTCAGAAAATATTTTAAATAAAGTGATGCTTGGTACAGAAGATGCAAAGGAATATGAAGTATATCGAAATATTGCGCTTCGAAAACGAAATTATTCATTAGAAATCGGTGATGATTGTTTATCTAAATTTGATGCTTTTTTACACAAGTCAATGGGACAACTTGAGCTAAAGATGCCAAATTTTGAACAAAGAGAAAGTCAGCAGCGAATGATGAAGGAAATATATACAGCATTAAGAGATTCTCGTTTTTCATTAATTGAAGCAGGAACAGGTACAGGGAAGACACTTGCTTATTTACTTCCAAGTATTTATTTTGCAAAGAGAAGAGAAGAGTCAGTTGTTATTAGTACGCAAACGGTACAACTGCAACAACAAATGATTGAAAATGAAATTCCTTTATTACAAAGTATATTACCATTTCCATTCGAAGTGGCTCTTTTAAAAGGAAGAAAACATTATCTTTGCTTACATAAATTTGAATATGCATTGCAAGAAGAAGAGAAAAACTATGATGCTGCGCTTACGAAAGCAAAAGTATTAGTATGGTTATTGCAAACGGAGACTGGTGATCGTGACGAGCTTAATATTCCAGAAGGCGGGAAGTTACTGTGGGATCGCATTTGTAGTGATACGTACAGTCCGGGCGGCATGCAAAGCAACTGGTTTAGTCGCTGCTTTTATCAACGAGCAAAAAATAAAGCGTTATTTGCAGATATTGTTATTACAAATCACGCTTTACTATTTCAAGATTTTGTTAGTGAAGATCCACTTTTGGCATCTTGTGAACATATTATTTTTGATGAAGCTCATCACATCGAAGAAACAGCGACTAGGACACTTGGAGAGCAGTTTTCATGCATGTACTTTCAATTAATCTTATCACGCTTTGGTACGTTAGAGACGGACGATGTGCTATCAAAGGTATATGAATTGATGAAAAAATCTCATCATTCGTCACGCTCAGCTTTTCGAATGGTGAGTCATAGGTTAAAGGAAATTAAATTCGATGCTGATGAATTATTTCAAATGTTACGTACATTTATATTTCAGCAAACAAAGCAAGAACAAGGGGCAAATAATATGCCGCTTATTTATCGATATAACGCGGACCAAGAGGATGGAAAGCTATGGAGAAGTATAGCTGAGTTAACAAATCGCTTCGTATACGAATTGAGAAAAATACTTACTGCGCTAGAGCAACAAGCGGACTTATTACAAAGTAAAATCGAATGGGAGATGCATGTTGTTACAGGCGAGTTTATGCATTTAATTGAATTATTGCGTAAAATGGTCGACTCATTGCAGCTGCTTATATTAGAAAAAACAGAGTATGTGACATGGATGGAAACGGAAACGAAAGGTACAATTCATTCCACTGTGTTATATGCACAACCTGTCCATATAGGAGAAAGGTTTGCGGATGAGTTCTTAACAAAAAAGCGAAGCGTTATTTTTACTTCGGCGACTTTAACTGTTAATAATACATTCGATTATATACAGGAACAACTTGGATTATATGACTTTGCACCAGACACATTAACAGTTCCATCGCCGTTTCATTATGAGGAACAAGTAAAGCTAATGGTTTCTACTGATGTTCCTCTTATTAAGCAAGTAAGCGAGGATGTGTATATAAGAGAAGTATCACATCATATTATGAAGATTGCTAAAGCGACAAATGGAAGAATGCTCGTTTTGTTTACATCCTATGAAATGCTAAAGGAAACATATACAAATTTAAAACAAGCGGATGAATTAGAAGACTTTGTATTACTAACACAAAGTGTTCATAATCGTAGCCGAAGTCGTTTAGTTCGGAAATTTCAAGAGTTCGACAAAGCAATTTTGTTAGGAACAAGTAGTTTTTGGGAAGGGATTGATATTCCTGGAGATGCATTAAGCTATCTTGTTATTGTTCGGTTACCATTTACACCGCCTCATCAGCCAATGATGGAAGCCAAAAGTGAATGGTTGAAAAATAAAGGAGACGACGTATTTACGAAACTGGCACTTCCGCAAGCAATTCTTCGTTTTAAGCAAGGGTTTGGACGATTAATTCGTACAATGACGGATACTGGAACGGTGTTTGTTTTAGATCGTCGTTTAACCAACTCTTTCTACGGAAAAAGATTTATGCAATCTATTCCAAATGTTCCTCTTTATGAAGGGTCGTTAGAAGAACTGTTAGATCACTTAGAAGAATAAAGCGGATAAAGTGAAACTGTAATCACTGAGGGTTCCTTCATTTCTCACTGATTCTTCGTCTTCGCCAATCGTTTTTTGACGGGTAGTATATCCTACCTCACTTTTGTTATTTTTTAGATAACTTTGAGGTAGGTGGAATTACTATCGGTAAATAGCTAAAGTAATAACAGTAAGTGAAAAAATATGCCTGAAGTACGACGTACTTCAGGCATGAAATGTGGGTAGGAGGAAATTTATTTTTTCTTACTTCTTGTATACAAATGTTTCGGTTTTCAATTTGAAACCTTTTTTTGCTGAACATGTCCTGCTATAATAGATGGGTGATGAAGCAGGGGTTGTAAAGAATGTACTCTTATTGTAACCGTATTGCGTTCTTCTATAATTAGAAATTTTTGTGTAACGGAGGAGTTTTCATGGAGAAGAAAATCGAAGTGCTATCAACGACGCGTATTAAATATTCGTCTGACTTATATAAAATTGTTGATAGTTTGAATCGCACTTTAAAAGAGCAGGACCTCATGTTCGGATTGGCATTAGACGAAAACGAAAAAGAAACAGCAGTATTTACGATATACAGAACGTAGTGATGCAATGAAGAAGTGGATCTTTGCCATCATTATCGTTATCGTTGCCATTGGATTATATGGGGTGCATGTTTATAATGCGACAATGGAAAAGAAAATTCCGAAAGAGTCAAAAGTTGTAGAAATTGCAAAAGAAAAAGCAAAGCTTACGAAAGTAAAAACGGTTGATTATTATAACGGAAAATCTTCATATGCAGTCGTACAAGGTGTAGATGAAAAAGGAGAACAAATCATTGTTTGGGTACCTGAGAAAAAAGGGAATGTTCTAGTACGTAAAAAGAACGAGGGCATTTCTGAAAAGAAAGCTTTACAAATTGTGGCTGGGGAACGTAAGCCCAAAGAATTGGTAAAGGCAAAATTAGGTGCTGAAAACGATGTTCCGTTGTGGGAAATTACATATATTGATCAAGAAGGTCGTTATACGTATTATTATCTAGAATTTCAAGATGGGAAATATGCTGGATATTACAGCATTGAAAAATAGATGCAGGGGGAAACCACAAATGAAATTAGCAAAGCGAGTAGCTGCTTTAACACCGTCTTCAACTTTAGAAATTACAGCAAAGGCACAAGCATTGAAAGCTGAAGGCCATGATGTAATTGGATTAGGAGCAGGAGAACCTGATTTTAATACGCCAGAGCATATTATAGATGCTGCACATAAAGCAATGTTAGAAGGACATACGAAATATACACCAACTGGTGGATTAGCAACATTAAAACAAGAAATTGCGAAGAAATTTACTCGTGATCAAGGATTAGCGTATGATCCAACTGAGATTATCGTATGTAATGGAGCAAAACATGCACTTTATACACTATTTCAAGTGCTACTTGACGAAGGGGACGAAGTTATCATTCCGACTCCTTATTGGGTAAGTTATCCAGAACAAGTAAAGCTTGCTGGTGGTAAGCCAGTTTATGTAGAAGGACTAGAAGATAATCAGTACAAAATTAAGCCAGAGCAGCTACGTGAGGCAATTACAGAGAAGACGAAAGCTGTTATTATAAATTCACCGAGCAATCCGACAGGGATGATTTACAGCAAAGAAGAATTACAGCAGCTTGGAGAAGTATGTTTAGAGCACGACATTTTAATTGTTTCTGATGAGATTTATGAGAAATTGGTTTATGGCGGCGTGGAATATACTTCAATTGCCCAGCTTTCTAATGCATTAAAAGAACAAACACTTATTATTAATGGTGTATCTAAATCGCATTCCATGACAGGATGGCGTATTGGCTATGCAGCAGGAAATAAGCAGCTTATTAAAGCGATGACGAACTTAGCAAGTCATAGTACGTCAAACCCTACTTCAATCGCTCAATACGGCGCAATTGCTGCGTATGCTGGGTCGCAAGAGCCTGTGGAAATGATGCGTCAAGCATTCGAAGAACGATTAAACATTATTTATGATAAATTAATTCAAATTCCTGGTTTCACTTGTATTAAACCACAAGGTGCATTTTATTTATTCCCGAACGTAAAAGAGGCTGTAGCGTTAGCTGGATATGAAACCGTTGATGAGTGGGCAAAAGCATTGTTAGAAGAAGAGAAAGTAGCTCTTGTTCCAGGAACAGGGTTCGGTGCACCAAACAATGTTCGTTTATCCTATGCGACATCTCTTGAACAATTAGAGAAAGCGTTAGAGCGAATTAATACGTTTATGAGAAGTAAAGTACAGGCTTAAAAGGCTAATTACTTTCATTTTTACCACATAAGTTACTTTGAACAAATGAAGATGACCTCCCTATCTATAGGGAGGTTTTTTGACGAATTGTGGTAAAAGAAAATTATAACAGGTGTGTTATACTAGAAAGCGAGGTGTATGGTCATGAAGAAAAAAATGATGTTACAATGGTTTGAACAAGGCAGCGTCGCAATTCCAAAATTGCTTATGATGCATTATAAAAAATTAGGCTTAAATGAGATGGAATTTATGGTTGTACTCCATGTGCATACTTTTCTAGAATCGGGTAATTCTTTTCCAACTCCTTCAGAGATTGCAGAACGAATGACAATAACAGAAATGAAATGTATGGAAATCATTCAAGCGTTAATTCAAAAAGGCTTTTTAGCATTAGAAGGTAGTCAAAAATCTGAAGCTATGATGTGCGAAAGTTATTCGTTGCAACCACTTTGGGAAAAAATCTTTCATTTTTTAATGAATGAAACAATAGAAGAAGAAAAAGAAGAACAAAAGAAACTTCAAGTGAATTTATATACAATTTTTGAACGGGAATTTGGAAGACCATTATCGCCTTTTGAATGTGAAACATTAGCGATGTGGCAAGATCAGGATCAACATCATCCGAATTTAATTCAAGCAGCTCTTCGAGAATCTGTAATGAGTGGGAAACTTAATTTTCGATATATTGACCGTATTCTCTTTGAGTGGAAAAAGAATGGAATTAAGACAGTTGATCAAGCGCAAGATCAAGGGCGGAAATTTAGAGCGAATCAACAACGCTCGCAGCAAGTAACGAAACAAGAGACCAAATATACGGGGAAAGTGCCTTTTTATAATTGGTTGGAGCAGTGATATAGGAGGAAATACATGTTAAACAAGACGCAAATTCGTTATTGTTTAGATACAATGGCAGAAATGTATCCAGAAGCACATTGTGAATTAAATCATGATAATCCATTTGAACTTGTAATTGCAGTTGCATTATCTGCACAATGTACAGATGTCCTTGTAAATAAAGTAACGAAAAGTTTATTTCAAAAGTATAAGACACCTGAAGATTATTTAAATGTGTCCTTAGAAGAGTTGCAACAAGATATTCGTTCAATTGGATTGTACCGGAACAAAGCGAAAAATATTCAAAAGTTATGCCGAATGTTGCTTGAAGACTATAATGGAGAGGTACCACAGGATCGGGATGAACTAACAAAGCTACCAGGGGTTGGTAGAAAAACTGCAAATGTAGTTGTTTCTGTAGCATTTGGTATCCCAGCTATTGCTGTTGATACACATGTGGAACGTGTAAGTAAACGCTTGGCTATTTGCCGTTGGAAAGATTCCGTTCTAGAGGTAGAGAAAACATTAATGAAGAAAGTGCCAATGGAAGAGTGGGGAGTTACGCATCACCGAATGATTTTCTTTGGACGTTATCATTGCAAAGCACAGCGGCCGCAATGTGAAGAATGCCGGCTACTAGAAGTGTGTCGTGAAGGTAAGAAGCGAATGAAGGGGAAATAAAAAGATGGAACAAGTTGTACAAGTACCGGATGAGTTTCAATGTAATCCTTTTTTTGAAGGGGATATAGATAAGATTATATATCATACAGATGAATCGTTTGTGCAATTGCTAGAAAGCCATTATTTCTTATTTGATATAGGAAAACAATATGAGCCATGGAATGAAATAGAAATGGGAATTCCAGCTGTATTAGATATATGGAAAGACAAAAAAGAGGATATATCGATATTTTTTCAGGATCGAAAGCGAAATGAAGCAAAAAGGCCAATGATTCACTTTGCAGCTCATTTATTATCGAGTTTATATTGGCTAAACGGAAAACCAGTGTCAGGATTAAAGGATATTAAAAACAAGATTGATGAGCTACAAATAAAACCGATTAACTTTATGGAACGTTATTCATTTATTACAAAGCAACCAAATCACTATCATTCCTATATTCAATTGGCACAGTTGTATGTAGAAATAGAAAAGCTGTATGCAAAAAAAATAATACAAAAAAAGAAGTCACCATCTCGTTAGAGTGAACTGTACCCCGAATCGTGGACACTTAAAAAAAGTCCATGCTTCGGGGTTTTTGTGTATCTTTACACTCATTC
>NZ_JAEHBX010000081.1:0-18114 GCF_016483395.1 Bacillus cereus group sp. N21 | reverse complement strand
AAGTATCAGTTATGATTTTAATGGAGGTGTTTTTCGTATTATGGATACAATTTCGCTTTAGCTTGATTGGCATGGGGGACCGCCACACATCCATCAACTTAAGAATTTTATAACACACCCAAAACGAAAAAATGTACATCTCCAGATGAAAATGTACATTTTTTTGTTTTGGGATACTTGCTTTTCTTATCTTGATAGTGATGTGGTGAAACCCTTTAATTGTAATCATCATTTTGATAATCGTTATCTAAGCTGAGCACTCTTCCATGTGGACGATATTCTATGTGAAAGGTATTATGTTATTACTTATACTGAGGCTCTTCTTGTTCAATTTGCTGAAGACGAGGATTTAAAGATTCAATAATTTCTTGAGTTTGTTGTGCTGCACCTTTATATAATTGTTTTGCTTGCTGGTTATCAGTATCAAGAACAAATCCTTCTAGGCATGCTTGAGCACTCTTTAATCCAGCGATAGTTTGTTTAAGTTTAGTGCTTACTGTCATGTAGTATTTCCTCCTTGTAAATGTACTTCAAAATATAGAATGCCTATTTTGTTATCATAGTACGATTTCCAATTTTAGGGTTATTGGAAATAATAACCCTAAATTAGAGTTATGTGAATGAGAAATTTTACAGTTAATTATTCGAAGGAGGATTTTTTTAGCTAATAGATACATGGAATACCGTTAAGTGGTGTTAACTTAACATGAATAGAATATTCATAAGAAAAATCTACCATGTAAGAACGTAATTTATTTACATATTCTATGGTAAAGATTAGCTTCATGGATGGATATGGAATAGTTTTGTCCCGATAACAAAAACTAACAGAAAGAAAACGATAATATATAAAGGAGATTAAATATGTTGAAAAAGATAGGAAAAACTTTCCTGGTACTCCTCTTTGTATTTATCGGCGTATGTTTTGTTTTGCTTGTTTGGGATGAAATTGACAGAACAGCAGCTGAAAAAAGTGGGAGATTTGGCCAGCAGCCTAGCCAATACCCTATTCGTCAAAGTGATATTACTATGTATACAGACGGGAAACAGTTAAACAATCAATTATTCTCAGATATAAAGAAAGCAAAACATTACGTGCATATTAACTTTTTCTCTATTGCTGATGATAAAGTAAGTCATCAGTTTCTAGAGTTATTGAGGCAAAAAAGTCAGGAAGGTGTAGAAGTATACTATGCAGTGGACAGGCTAGGTGGAATTTTACTAAAGAAAAAGGAAAGAGAATTATTAGTTAAAAAAGGAGTGCATTTTACGTATTACAATAAGCCTGCTTTCCCTTATCTTTCTTCTTCTTTGGATCATCGGAATCATCGTCGTATTTCAGTTATTGATGGAAAGATTGGGTACATTGGCGGATTTAACATTGGCAAGAAGTATTTAGGAGAAAAAGAAAAACTTGGTTACTGGAGAGATTATCACCTTCAAATACGAGGAGAAGGAGTTCAAGATCTAGAACACCAATTTGTGTTAGACTGGAAGAAAAACTCAGAGAAACCGATTCCGATACACAGTGCGATAAAGGAAAAGGGAGCAACCTCGCATCGATTTACTGCATATTATAGCGGAGAAAAACTTGGGCAAGATTATGCAATGCTGTTTCAACAAGCAAAAGAGTCCATCATTATATTAACACCTTATTTTATACCAAAAGACAGAACTATTTGGAACGCATTAGTAGATGCAAGAAAGAGGGGAGTCCGGGTCAAAATTCTGTTCTCACCTCATTCGGATGCACTGTTAGTTAAAGAAGCAGCGTATCCATATATCCGAAAAGCATTAAAACAGGGAATAGAAGTATATGGTTATAAAAAGGGAGTGTTACACGGTAAAGTATTTTTGATTGATGAAAAAGTATTGATGGTTGGGACCGTGAATTTTGATTCGCGCTCGTTTCATTTAAATGAAGAAATGAACTGTTATATCCATGACCCTGTCTATATTTCGAAAATAAAGCCAGTCATTAATGCAGACTTACAAAATTCAAAGCGAGTAACATCCTCTGACGTCAATCAATTATCTATAAAAGAAAAAATGAAAGAAAAGGTTGCAAAAATGTTTGAGTATTATTTGTAAAAACAAAGTATTTTTATATTAAGGAGTAGTAAACTGTATTTTATTAGAATAAATTAAATTACTGACACTAATAAAGAAAGCGGTTCTGTTGCAAAGTTTTCGAAATTCAAGTACAATTTGGAAAAAGATGAACGGGAGCGTAACAAATGAGATATTTTAAAGGGAAACAATTCAAACAAGCTACTATTGTCGTTTTGCTAGGTCATCGGGATTTCAAACTCTCCGGCATGCTTCTCGTACAATAAGAGGCATTGAAACCATTCATGCCCTATACAAACAAAGGCGAAGTCTTCAAATAGGCTCCGCCTTTTCGGTGTATAACCAATTACAGGAATTATTAATGGTTGCATAGCCATTTAACGATGCAACCCTAGATTCTCTATGTTTTGGGTAACTTTGCAACAGAACCGTTTATATGCTCCCATCCCAAGTGGTGAGATATGTTCTAGCAATTCCTCATTGAAATCATACTTACTCTTTAATACTTCTATAGTCTTACTCAAATAAACGATATTCCATAAAGTCTTGATGGCGATGGGCGGGACTCCAATTAAAGTTTTTTAAACCTAATTGGACTTACCATTAAGAGAGCGAGGATTAATGTAATCCATGCATTGCTATATGAAAACAATCCCATACCAGCCAATGGTAATCCAGCAGCTGGAATAGGTAATCCCTTAAAATATCCAATGGTTGGTTTAACACTAAATTTAGCTAATCTTAAAGCACCCATCGTTGGGAAAAGGATAAATGCCAAAGAAGTTAAAATAGATGGTGTTGCTATCGAATGAAATAAAAGTGCAGGAGCAACTCCGAAACTAACAATATCAGCTAAGGAATCCAATTCTACACCAAACTCACTGTTCACTTTTAATTTTCTCGCAATCCTTCCATCAAGAAGATCTAAAACAGCTGAAAAGAAAATAAAAATGGAGGCTACTTCCAAATAGTCACTCATATTCATGGTAATTGAAAAAACACCGCACAATAAATTTCCGATCGTAAATAAATTGGGTACAGCTTTTACTATCTGATTGAACAAGGTTGTCCCCCCTAAGTTGATCAAACTTCACATTTATGTAGCATTTTCTATATATTCTTCCGTTATTCTTAAAAATATATGACCACTGTACGCTAAGTAAATTCGACAAGAGAAAAGCCGATTTCCTGTACGTTATGTTGGTTTATAAAAATGTTTGATCATGGGTAAGTCTATTACTGTTGATTTACCTAATATAAAAAGCCTGTTTTGAAAAAAAGATTAATCAAAACAGGCTCTAAAATAGAAAAGGGGAAAGAGGAGAGAGGTAAAAACTTGAAAAGTGTAATTTGATGTAAGGTTCTCAGTTTATGAATATAGAATGCAGTAATCCCCTTATTAAAAGTAATTTTGATTATATTGTAATTATGATGCATGAAATTATTTTAGTGTAAACAAAGAAAAGGTACCTCCTGCTGCAAGGTACCTTTTCCAAGGGATATAACTCATTATCTAAACGATCGATGGTCATTTTATTGAGAAATAAATCAATTACTTAACAATAAAAGGAAAATGATTGTAACAAGCGAATGAGATTTAAGAAGAATTTACCGATATATGAACTTTCTTCTATTACATTAGTTTAAGGAGGACTATAAAAATGTCTGATCTCTATTCTCGTCTTTCCAAAAATGATGCCGCTGTTCTTCTAGTGGATCATCAAACTGGTCTTATTTCCAGCCTAGTGCGTGATTATGGTGTTGATGAATTTAAGAACAATGTTTTGGCTCTTGCTAATACCGCTAAGTTTTTTGATTTACCAGTTATTTTAACAACAAGCTTTGAAAACGGACCGAACGGCCCACTAATGCATGAATTGGTTGAGCTCTTTCCTGGTGCGCCAAAAATAGCTCGACCTGGACAAATTAATGCATGGGACAATGAAGAATTTGTTAAAGTCATCGAAACAACAGGTAAAAAGCAACTAATTATCGCAGGGGTTGTTACTGATGTTTGTGTTGCGTTCCCAGCACTATCTGCTGTAAACGCAGGATATGAGGTATTCGTTGTAACTGATGCATCAGGGACTTTTAGTAAACAAGTTGCAGATGCTGCCCTTATGCGTATGGCTCATGGAGGAGTCCAATTAATGAACTGGTTTAGCGTTGCAGCAGAATTACATCGTGACTGGCGAAATGACGTTGAAGGTTTTGGAGCTTTACTTGCTAAACATCTTCCTAGTTATCAAAATATCATGGAAAGCTATATGAGAGCTCAAAGAGAGCTTAGCAAGTAAAATGACTTAATTAATAGTTGTACTGTTTTATTTTTTTCGTTTTGGGGAGCAACCAATTTCTTAACTTGATGGTGATGTATGGTGACACCTATTAGGCTTGATAAAAATAAAGAATGCCCTTGCTTCAGTCAAGAAACAAGGGCATTCTTCATTTTTTAATTGATAATCCATATACAAGTGTTTCGCTAGGAGTCGTAATACTAAAACCTGTCATTTTATAATCAAGCTTTAATGTATTTCCTATATAGTCTTTTGTAAAATCATCCATTTGAATAATAAGTTGCTCATCTTCATAAGCGATTTCATTTGGATTATACTCATCGAAAATTAAATCAACATCAACAAATATACTACAAGAATTTGTCATTGTACCTCTAATACGTATGATGTTTTTGTTATTTGCGTTTAATTTATGTAATACGGCTTTTGCCTCATCAGTTACGCGAATGTTCATGGAATCCCAACCTTTGTTTATAGTTCTTATTCTATTATTGTAAAAACATTAGAAATAGGGAAGTAAAGGGTTTCAATGGATGATAAACGTATAGGGATTACGATTTGAAAAGTAAGGATGGAACCGTAAATGTTTGTGTTAAGCATAACTCGTCATCACTTATTTTCTCAACTTCTTGATACTTTATCTCATTCTTTTGGTAGAACTTTTTCCAAAAGTTCACCGCTGTTTTATTGTTTTTTAATTGCATTACATAATAGGTTCCTTTGTGCTGTTTTAAAAGTTCTAAAATTGCTTGATCTGCTATTCTTTTTCCGCGGTACGCTTTTAATATGAAAAGATCGTTAATGCAGCAGTCTGTTTCAGGTGCTGTGAATGGTGGTTTCGCGAATAGAAGAAACCCGATATATTTTTCTTCATATGTAATGAAATAAGGAGAAAGCTCATCTCGGTTACAAATAAGTTCAAAAGCATCAAATTCAAAAAATCCATTTTCATTTGGATGAAGGGTAGGGGAGAATTCGGATAAATCATGTAAATATAGAGCATAAAAATTCTTTAATATTTCAAGTTGTTCTGTGGAGACAATTTCTAACGCGACGTTCATTTTAATCCCACCCTTTTTTAAATAATTCCTCTATGCAGTAAACCATTCGACATAAAGAAAACATATCCTTTGAATGTGAAGGATTCATTCCAATAAAAAAGGTCAGCAAACATGATTGATGTTTGCTGGCCTTTTATCACTTAAAGTTCACATTTATCAAGAGGAATTACTTTTGTTTTCTTTGTAAATTTATATCCTAACCACATCGCAAGGAAGAGAGGTAAGCCAATATAGGAAACAAGTACACCATTCCAATCGATAGACTCGCCTATAAATGCTCCGTAATTTTGTCCTAAAATGACAATGACACAAAGTGCAAATGCGAAGATTGGACCAAATGGGAACCATTTTGCTTTATACGGTAAATCATTTAAATCTTTTCCTTGTGCAATATATGCTTTTCGGAAACGATAATGACTAATAGCAATTCCGACCCATGCAATAAATCCGGACATTCCAGATGCATTTAATAACCAAATATATACAACACCGTCGCCAAATAAGGAAGCTAGGAAAGCGGCACAGCCAACTACTGAAGTTGCGATTAACGCGTTAACAGGTACGCCGCGGCTATTTAATTTACCTAAAAATTTCGGTGCTTTTCCTTGTCTTGCTAAATCCCAAAGCATACGAGCTGATGCGTACATACCTGAGTTACCAGCAGATAAAACTGCAGTTAAAATAACTGCGTTCATAACAGAAGCGGCAAATGCAACTCCTGCTTTTTCAAATACAAGTGTAAACGGACTTACTGTTACATCGCTAGCTGCAAGACTTTCAGTTGTATACGGAATTAATAAACCGATAACAAGTATTGCAAAGATGTAGAATAATAGAATACGCCAAAAGATTGAGCGAATTGCTTTTGGAATGCTACGCTCTGGATCGGCAGTTTCACCAGCAGCTACACCTAATAATTCAGTTCCTTGGAATGAAAAACCAGCAGCCATAAATACACCGATAATTGCCATAATACCACCGTTAAATGGTGCATCTGCAACAGTAAAGTTTTTAAATCCAACAGGTTCGCCACCCATAATACCAAAAATCATCATAAATCCAACGATTAAAAAGATAATAACAGTAGCTACTTTAATAAGTGCGAACCAATATTCCGCTTCACCAAACCCTTTAACAGATAAGTAATTTAAAAGAAACATAATGACTAAACAAAGGCCACTCCAAATAAGGGAAGGTGTATTTGGGAACCAAAACTTCATAATTAATGTTACGGCTGCAAGTTCAGCGGCAATGGTAATTGCCCAGTTATACCAATAATTCCAGCCGAGTGCAAATCCAAGTGATGGATCGACAAATTTTGTCGCGTATGTGCTAAAAGATCCAGTGACAGGCATGTAAGCTGCTAATTCAGCTAAACTTGTCATTAAGAAGTAAACCATAATTCCGATTGCCGCATATGCGATGAGAGCTCCGCCAGGCCCTGCTGTGTGAATGACACCACCACTTGCAAGAAATAGTCCGGTACCGATTGTACCGCCGAGAGAAATCATCGTAAGGTGACGAGATTTTAACCCGCGTCTTAATTCACCTTGTCCTTGTGTAGATTGTTTTGTAGAGGTAGCTTGATTCGTTGCGCTATTCATGTTCAACACTCCTTTTCTTGTAAGATTAGGAAGGAACGGGGAGAAAAATACAAAAAACCGCCAAAGGAATTTGGCGGAACGTTTCACAAATAACCACCCCATCATACCCTTCCGTTAAGATAGCACCCCACGTTTACACGGTACTTTGTAAACGTGACAGTTCTGTTCCTGTTTGGAGACAGCCCCAGCTCGTACTTCCAGAGAAGAAATACAAACTTCGGCAGCATTTCCTTTCAAACGGAGTCATTGACATTCTCTGTGTCTAATCCGTTCTACTAATAAAAGCCGCAACCTCTACCTCATCGGATTGATGAGGATTTATTTATTGCTGTGATTTTTAATATATGGCAATTGTAATTAGTTTCTGAAAATATTGCAAGGAATTTTTGTAGGAAAATATCAAAAAAAATCGGTTATTGTATAGGAAACGTTTCAAAATTCCACCCGAACCTACTTGATATGTAAAAAAATGAAGAAAAAATTGTTATACAAATGTTTCGCAAAAAGATATGGAAAACCCTCTAAAATTAAAAGGAAATTCAGAAAAATAAATTCGACATTGATTATAAGCAAAATAAAGAGTGCTAAAGAGATTAAAAAAGGTAAGCAAACTTATCATTTGCTTACCGTAGTATTTCACACCACTTTATAATTATTTCTGTTTTAAGGCAAAACTCGTTTTTGTCCAGTCGTATATCCAACGTTTTGTTTTGTAAGCTGGGAGTGATTTCTAACCGAAATGAAAAGTGCAATGATAACGACAAGACCCGCTGCAATATAGGAAAGGTTAATAATTGTTGGATCCACTTTAAATGATGTAAGCAGTGTCCGGATATTTGTAAAAATAATCAGTCCACCAACGAGTACACCAAGTAAATGTGAAGGTACAATTCGTACTAACCATGCAGCGATTGGAGCGGCGATAATGCCGCCGAGCATAAGAGCAAATACCCAAAACCAGCTTACTTGTTCCCAGCCCAATGAAATGAAAAATCCAATAGTTGCAGCTAATGAGACAGGAAACTCACTCGTATCAACGGAACCAATGACTTTTCTTGCTTCATTTCCACGTGCGAGAAGTACTGGTGTAGTGATAGGTCCCCAGCCACCTCCACCAGTTGAATCAACAAATCCCGCAAACAATCCGAGTGGTATAAGTTGCTTACCAGACATACGTTTATTTGATTGGACAATTTGTTTTTGAATAATAAATCGTAATAAAATATAGACACCTAAAGTAAATAAAAAGATAGAAATGTAAGGTTTAATTAAATCACCCGGTAAATTGCTTAAAAAACAAGCACCAACAAAAGCACCAATTGCACCTGGTAATGTTAGTCTGGAAACAGTGTATTTATCAACGTTTCCAAATCGAATATGAGATACGCCAGAAGCTGCAGTGGTAACAACTTCAGCTAAATGAACAGATGCGGAAGCGACAGCAGGTGCAATGCCAAACATTAATAATAATGAGGAAGACGTTACTCCGTAAGCCATTCCAAGTGCCCCATCAATCAGTTGAGCAAAAAAACCAATAATAGCAAAGACAATTAATTTTTGCATATAAAATCCCCCTGTAATAATAAATAAAAAGGCTCTTTTCTCAAGTGAGAAAAGAGCCTTTGGTTTTTCCAATCAGCTTAACGTTAATTTTTTATTATTATAATGCATATTAATCTCATAAAGCAACTAGGTTTTAAAAGTTTTTTAAATTGATTGAAATAACAGAACAGTTATATAATAAAAGGATGTAAATAAAGGGAGGGGAAAATTATGTTAGCATTTGATCATCTCGTTCATACCGTTAGGTGCACACCAAAGGAAGCAGAAAAGCGAATGGAGGAGCTTGGATTTCATACGGTACAGGGCGGAGAACATACAAACTGGGGGACATGGAATAGTTTATGTTATTTTGACTTATCTTATATTGAATTTTTAGCAGTGCAACATGAAGATACAGCGAAACAAGCGGATAATCCACTTGTTCAGGAAACTGTAGAGAAATTACGAGATAGAGAAGGAATGCTGCAAATTGCTCTTCGTACAGATTATATTGAAGAACTTGCGGTAAGGTTCATGGAAAAAGGGTTACAAGTTAAAGGGCCGTTTGAAGGAAAACGAATGAGAAATGACGGTTATCTTATCGAATGGAAAATGTTATTTGTGGAACAGGAAGATAGTGGACCGAAATTACCTTTCTTTATACAGTGGGAAGAATCTGATGAGAGTAGGCGATTCGATTTACAAGAAGTGGGCGTCATTGTCCCGCATAGCAACGAGGTAAAAGAAATTCAGACAATATATTATGCTGTAAAAAATGCACGTGCAACAGTAGAAAGATGGAAAGAGATACTCGAAGTACAAGTGGCTTTACCTGAAATTCATCAAGAATGGAATGCGCTTTGTCAAAGTGTATTGCTTGAAAATGTAAATGTGCAGTTTTGTGAACCTAGTGGTGAAGGGTTCGTGCAAGAATGTTTGTTAAAATATGGAGAACTTCCTTTTGCGGCTGAATTTCAAGGAGCAAATACACAGAAGAAAAAACAACAAATTTTAGGGAATGTATACATATATTAATTGGAGTGGTCTATGTGGAAGAGGTGCTAAGGGAGTTAGAACAACAATTGGATTGGCCTCGTATAGTAAAATGTACTTTGATTCCAAAAGGTTTTTCATTTGATAAAAAATATAAAATTGAATTAGAAAATGATGAACGCTATTTTATTAAAGTGTGTGATATGTCAACTAGTGAACGTAAGCGCGAAGAATATGAATATACGCGTCATTTTGAATCATTAGGTATACCAATATCAATACCAAAACCAGTTCATTTTATAAGGCTTGTTAGATTAAATCAATGTGTACAAGTATTTGAATGGGTTAACGGAGAAGATGGTGAAGATATACTTGGAAAGTTGACTGAGAAAGAGCAATATTTGGCTGGAAAAAGGGCGGGAGAAGTCTTAAAGACAATTCATACAGTGAAGAAAAAGAATGTAGAAGAATCTTGGGAAACAGCTCGATGGAATAAATACGAGAGATATTTGCAATTATTAGTGGAATACGAGGTGGATTTTATTGACTTGCAATCGGTGTTAACCTTTGTAGAAAATCATAAGAATTTATTGCGAAATCGTCCTACTGTGTTTCTGCATGATGATTTTCACCCAGCAAATATTATGATTCATCATAATGAATTTCGTTCAGTAATCGATTTTGCGAGGTTTGATTTTGGGGATCCCATTCATGATTTTTATAAAACGGCCTTGTTTACAGTTGATATAAGTGAACCATTTGCTGTTGGACAAGTCCATGGGTATTGTGATGGGGAGCCGTCACTTCATTTTTGGAAACTATATTCACTGTATGCAGCGATGATTTTTCCAGCAGATATTGTTTGGGCACATAAAGTAACACCAAATTTATTAGATGGAATGAAGGGGAGGTTGAAGCGGATTGTAGACGATCAGAATGATTTTACTTCTTATATTCCAAATTGGTATAAATCTTTTAATAAAGATATAATAAATATAGAATAGTTGGGGGTGTTGATTTGGATAAAATAGCGGTTATTTCAGATATTCATGGTAATATTCCTGCTTTAGAAGCAGTTCTTAAAGACATCAAATTAAAAGGGATAGAACGTATTGTGTGCTTAGGTGATCTAGTAGGGAAAGGGCCACATTCTAGTGAAGCAATTGAGATTATTCGGAAAGAATGTGAGCATGTTGTAATGGGAAATTGGGATGATTTTATTACAAAGCCTAGTGATTTCGAAACATTACAATGGCATCAAAAACAATTATCAGAAGAACAATTGAATTATTTAAGAGAATTACCATTTTCAATTGAATTTATAATGAGTGGGAAACTAATTAGAATGTTCCATGCATCACCTAGAAGCCTATATGAAAGAGTTCAGCCCGGAGCTCCAATGGAACAACGTGTTAGTTTATTTGAAAACAGTAATCTTACAGAAAACATTGAAGGTGAAAGGAAACCGGATGTCGTTTGCTACGGAGATATTCATCAAGCCTATGTGCAAAATTTTCGTGGGAAAACTTTGTGTAATGCAGGAAGTGTGGGTAACCCGCTTGAGATTACGCAAGCCTCTTATTTGATTTTTGAAGGTGTATATGGCCAAAAAGAGGCAGCAAGTTTCTCAATTCAACTTGTAAGAGTTCCTTATGATATAGAGCTTGCGATCCGATTGGCTAGAGAAGAAGAAATGCCTGAGATTGATGCGTACATACAAGAATTGACGACAGCTAAGTATCGGGGATTAAAGTAGAATTAGACAAAATATATTTGTTAAATCAATATACAGTTCTGTATAAATACTTAAAAATATTAACTATAGGGGAGGGAATATTCTAAAATAATTATTTTGAATATTTAAAATAGAAAGTCAGATGAATGATTGGGAGAGTAATTATAACTTCTAAATAGAGAGAATTAGAAATAGCGAAATCATTAGATACAATGATTTTTCTCCAAATAGGCATGGTTAAAAATCCTTAGGTTAGGTTGGCAGCTCATGTCTGTATTCAAAAGGTGTATAGTAACCTTAATAAATGATGAAATATGCTAAAAGTTAAAAACTAACGAGGGAATAGAGATGAAAATACAATTAAAGGCGGATTTAATGTTACTATTGGTTACATTTTTTTGGGGGGCATCCATCTTACTTACAAAAGTTGGCCTCAATTACATGCAAGAATATAATTTAATCTCATTACGTTTTATTATTGCTTTTCTTTTGTCAGGTATAGTGTTTTATAAGCATTTAATCAAAATTGATTTTAGAACTATTAAATATGCTTTTATATTAGCTGTTATCTTGTTTATAGTTTATATTTTTGCGACTTTTGGTACAAAGTATACATCGGTTTCTAATGCTGGTTTTTTAATGAGTCTTACAGTGATATTTATTCCAGTATTATCATCTATTTTTTTAAAACAAAGACCTGAAAAAAAGTTATATTGGGAGTTGTTTTAACAATAGTAGGGATAGGGTTATTAACGTTAAATAGCCAATTAAAAATAGGTTATGGAGATATATTATGTATTTTATGTGCTCTATTTTATGCAGTCCATATCATCATTACTGGAACAATAACGAAGCAGGTTAATTCAATTAGCCTTGGAGTTTTACAACTTGGTTTTGTCGGTCTATTTAGTAGTATTTTCTCAATGTTTATGGAAAATCCTAAACTTCCTAGTACTGTTGAATCATGGTTTTCAATTTTAGTATTAAGCATATTTTGTACAGCAATGGCTTTCATTGTTCAAATCATTGCACAGCAATATACGAGTCCTACACATACAGGTCTTATTTTTTCATTAGAACCTGTTTTTTCAGCGGGTTTTGCTTTCGTTTTCACAGGTGAAACTCTCACAGCTAAAGGTTATTTAGGTGCAACTCTTATATTATTAAGTGTAGTAATCGCTGAACTAGATTTTAAAAGTTTATTAAAAACAAATTATAAAAAAAATATAGGATAGATGTTTTTTAGAATACGTTCAAGTTGAGAATATTCATTTATATCATTTTAGCTCATATAAATCAGATTTACTTTTGATAAGTAGTTTTATGCTAATAGTTAGTGTTTGTAGCAAATAGGGTATAATTTTTATAGCAATAAAAATCAACGATAAAATTTCTTAATGTTTTGTAAATATCTAACTGAGGTGGACTATTTTTGAAAAAATGTGCTTATGAATTTCTAAAAATAAAAACTTTAAGTAAATCACATTTGATTATAGTAACAAAAAGGTATTTTCACGTCTAGAAAGCACACAGTTATTTGTTATAGTTTCATACTTGTTTCCGTAGTCTAAAGCATTTTTCATGGAGCGTTAATGCCCCATGAAAAATGTTTTTTTATTTTTGACAAAATTCAATGGCGGTATGTAAACGAGAAATTCCGTCCTCTATTTGATTGATATTTACTTTCCCATACGATAACCGAATATAGCCATCTTTTGCTCCAAAAATACTGCCAGGCATAAAGGCTACTTGCTGTTTTAAACTTTGCATTATAAGCTGTTTTTCGTTAATAGGCTCCTTTAATTTTCCCCATATGTAAATCCCGCCATTAGGATTTGAAAAAGAAATCTTATCTTGAAGATAATAATTTAGGGCATCGACAATGACATCTCTTTTTTGTGCTAACTGATTGCGTAATTGCGTTATATGCGTATCAAATGGAACAGTTTCAAAAAATTGCTGCATGAGCCATTGAGGAAATATACTCAGTCCTAATTCCATTTGATGCCGTGCATCTGATAACCGTTCTACTACTGACTGTGGAGCAACAAGCCAACCGATGCGAAGGCCCGGTGCAATCATTTTGGATAGTGAATGCACATAGATGACGGTTCCATTTTCATCAATGGACTTTAAAGTAGGGCAAGGCTGTTTATTTTCTAATGTTAATAAACTAGATGGATCATCCTCAACGATTGGAATACGTAGGTCTGCACATAACGATAAAAGTTTTTTTCTCCGATTTGGATGAAGCATTGTTCCGGTTGGATTTTGGAAATTTGGATTTAAAAAAATCATTTTAATCCGGTGTTTTCGATATAGTTCATGCACATCTTCAGGATTCACTCCATGTTCATCAACAGGTAACGGGAAAATACGAATCCCCGCTGATTGGAAGAGAGGTAATGAATAGCAATGTGATGGGCTTTCAAAAGCAACTGCATCACCTGGGTTTAATAAGCATTGAACGATAAGATGAAGCGCTTGTTGTGCCCCAGAAGTAATCATAATCGATTGCTCTGTTGCTTCAATTTTTAGATAATCTCTCATATATTTCGCTGCCGCTTGTCTTAATGGTAGATAGCCTAGTGGATGATCATAGCTAAGTGATTGCGTTAAAGGTTGCTCACGTAAAATGCTTTGTAACTGTTCATGGGGAAACAGGTTACAACCAAGTTCTCCATTTGCGAAATCAATTATATTTTCATTTTGCTGGACTTGCTCTCGAATATGTCGAAGTAGTGGTAAATTCGGTAAAAAAGTACCACCTTCTACGAATCCTCTCCAGTTCGGTGTTAATGTTGGAGAAACGCCCCACATATGTGTACTTACACGTGTACCTCTTCCAGTTGTGCTGTCCACAATTCCCATAGCACGCAGTTCATTATAAGCAGTTGTAACAGTACTTCTGTTTACATTCAGTTGGATTGCTAATTTTCGTTCCGAAGGGAGAAAACTACCAGGAGGAAGCTCTCCGTACATAATACGTCTTTCAATAAAATCAACAACTTGTTGATAAATCGGAATCTTGCTGTCATTATCTAACTTCCATTCCATTTATAACGTCCCCTTATGCTTTATCTAGTTTCATTATAACAAATTGGCTGGGTGAAAAAACAGCCAATTGGACGGTGTGGTATCCAGCCAATTTTACTATGCTAAGGTAGCGGAAGGGGAGATTCGGATGAAACGATGGCAAATGGAATGGCTCCTAATATCAGTTGCTTTAGTATGGGGAGCGAATTATACAATTGGAAAATATGGAGTGGCGTATATGTCATCCATTCAATTTAATAGTTTACGATTTTTAGTTGCATCTCCGGTATTATTATTGATTACATTTTTTATGGAACGATCGCTACGAATTGAGAGAAAAGATTGGTTAAGATTATTAGTAGTTGGGATAGTTGGAACAACATTGTATCAAACATTATTTATGTTATCTGTAAAATATACATCAGCAACAAATGCGTCACTATTAATTGCGATGTCACCTATTTTTACAGGGATTTTAGCAGTGTTACACAAACAAGAACGTTTTTCGATGAAGATTCAAATCGGTTCTTTATTATCCTTTAGCGGCGCAGCACTTGTTTTATTAACAGGGCATACGAATCAATCGACATATGAGTATGCTTGGCTTGGAAATCTAATTGGATTAGTTGCTGCGATTGCTTGGGGTTGGTATCCAATTCTTGCACAGCCACTTATTACAAAATATTCGGCAATGCGAGTAACATCTTGGTCTACATTAATTGGCATTGTGCCACTTGTCGTATATTGTTTATTCAACGTAAATACACTAGCATGGCCGACAGATACGTTAAGCTGGGGTTCATTAGGTTATTCAATCCTCTTTGCAACAGTCTTTGGACTTGCGATGTGGTATGTTGGTATTAGCAAAATTGGCTCTACAAAAGTAATGGTCTATATGTATCTTGTCCCGTTGTTTGCTGTCATTTTTGCCGCAGTAACAATTGGAGAAAGAATAAATACGATGCAATTGCTTGGCGGACTTGTTATATTTATTGGTTTGTACGTTGTGAAAAAAGGAGCGGTAAAAAAGCCCGCTTTCAATTTGAAAAAAGTAAGTTAATGTAAAAATGACCTCTTTCTATGAAAGAGGTCATTTTTATTTTTGTAAAGATAGCGCTTGTTTCACTGCCCATTGTTTTATAATTTATATAGAAATATACGTATGGAATTGTAACATAGGGCTTTTTTCAAAGCCCTATGTTTATTCTAATTAGCTTCAATTCTAAGTGCTTGAATATCACGACAGTCCAAAACAATTACAGAGCCAGGTTCTGTTGTGTTATCCACAAAGGTTGCGCAAAAATTATCTGGATTAAAGTTAGTGAAAATAAGATCCTCTAGTGTTGTTCCTGTAAGAAAAACATCTACTTCTGTACCTAACTGTAATCTTTCTAATTGTTCGCAGGCACATTTTGTATGCTTAGTCATATAAAAAACCTCCTTTTCTCGATTTACTATTAATATATTAATCAATCAAATAGAATGTTTGGATTAATAACCCAGTAATACTAATTATTTTGCTAGTTTATATTTTTAAATGTACAGGGCGTGGAAATGAAGGAAGCTGAAGACGCAAAAAAGGTTACAGCATTTTATTATACAAATCAAAAAGTAGAATCGGAATTGAAACGTAAAATAGAAAGGACAGATATTGCAGTTAAAGATGTATTATAGGGTTTTGTGAGATGAAAAAGTTAGTTCCTCTGTAGATTTGGTTCTATTTTGTTAGTTTAATAAACTAATTATTATATTATAGAAAATTAATAATATATCATGGTAAAATATACTATATAAATATTGATTATTACATAGATTGGAGAATGGCAGAATGAAACTAAACTTACTAAAAGCAGGGGTACTGACTAGTTTTATGCTTTTATGTTGGTCTTATGAAGAGGTTCCCGCTTCTGCAGCATCTACGTGTGGGCCGTACGGTCAAATTAAGCCGAATCAAAATCCCTCTCGTCAGCACATGAATTGCTTACTAACGAACGCAGCATTAAAAGCAAATGTTCCTCCTGAAGTTGTAAAAGCTGTGGCTGCACAAGAAAGTGGCTGGAAACAATTTGATGGAAACGGCCGGCCAATCATAGCGCAAGACGGCGGAATTGGGATTATGCAAATTACAAATCAGTCCAAGTACGATCAACAAAAGTTAAAATACGATATTGAGTATAATATTCAAGCGGGTGTTGAAGTTCTTCGTGGTATGTATCAGCGAACGGATCTTCCTAAGATAAAGTCTGCTGGACCAGAAGTAATTGAAAACTGGTACTTCCCTGTTATGGCTTATAATGGAACAAAACCTGCAAATAGCCCTTTATATAAGGCTAATGGCCAGAAAAATTCAAACGCTTATCAAGAAAAAGTATTTGCTATTCTTGAACAATACAATTTTTTAAATGATACGAAATTGGCACAGTTCCCTTTCCGTACAGCTGATTTCGAATATGACCCTAACACTAGCAAAAATATTGTATTTAAAAAGAAAGAGTACACACTAACAGGTTTACATCCCTCTACATACCATCTTAAAACAGGCGACCAAGTACTTGTAACAAGAGATGGAGTGAACTTAAGATCCAAACCCACTTCCGCATCAAGTGGGAAGCCGTTAAGTAAAAATACCAACTTGATTATTCAGGGGAACTTTGCATATGATGAATCTTTAAACAGTAATAATCAGTTTGTATGGTATCCAGTCAAAACGGCAGATCAAAAACTAGTAGGTTATATTTCTTCTGCGTACATTATGAAAAAAGGTGTACCTTTACCTCCAAAGGTGAATGCGGTCACAGATAAAGATAAGGTAGTGACAGGAACAGCTGAACCTAATTCTAGTATCTCTGTAAAATCTGGAACGACATTTATTGGTAAAGGAAAAGCGAATTCACAAGGAGTATTCTCAATTACTATACCTGTGCAAAAAGCAGGGACAAGAATAAGTGTAATAGTAAAGGATAGTGCAGGCAATAGCAGCCCATTTACAACAATAAGCGTATTAGATAAAACACCTCCAACTATCCCAAATGTAAATAAACTGACCAGTAAGGATACAGTGATAACAGGAACAACTGAGCCTAATACAGATGTGAATGTAAAAGTGGCTTCAACTCTTATTGGTAAAGGAAAGGCAAACTCAAAAGGACAGTTTTCAATTAAGATACCAGTACAAAAAATGGGAACGAGAGTAAGCGTAGTAGTAAGAGATAGTGCGGGGAATTATAGCCCATCCAAGGTAATAGAAGTAAGTAAGTAAGTAAGTAAGTAAGTAAGTAAGTAAGTAAGTAAGTAAAATATGTAAAATATTCACAAGTAGGATCGAACTTATATAGGTCGGTTCTTTTTGTACTGGCTCTGTTAAAGTAAAATGTTGATAAACGATATTTAAAAAACCACCTGTTTGGGTGTAAGTAGTTCAGATAACATGGAGAAAAAGCCTAATCACAGTATAAATAGCGTATGATTTTGCAACACAATTTGTATATTAAATAACAGTATATTTAGCATATAAAAACGCTTGGGATAATCCAAACGTTTTTATATGCTTTGTTTAAGCTTTATTCAACGAAAGCACCTTCGTTCCTATTTCCTGTTGTACAGATAAGAAGCAGATTTTATGAGTTGGCTTATAAGTTGAAGATAGGATAGATTTTTAATGAGTGAATAGATGTCTATGTTAATATGAAAATATAAATACTAGAGTTAGTATAGTCATATGGACACAACTTAGTTAAGTCCTTACAATGGGTTTCAAGGAGGAAGTGTCCGTATGA
>NZ_JAEHBX010000080.1:0-18228 GCF_016483395.1 Bacillus cereus group sp. N21 | reverse complement strand
AGTTAATGGCGATTGCTTAAACGCTATCCCTAATGTATCGACCTATTTATACTTTTTTCAAACTTTGCAACAGAACCCGGAAAATTAATACAGAGCTAATTATGAAGGAATGGGACAATATTAAACGAATTATGCTGTCTCTCGCTTTAAAAACAACTACTCAAAATGTGATTGTTCGAAAGTTAAGTTCCTATGCACGAAAAAATCAAACAAAACGTGCGTTGTGGGAGTATGATAATATCATCAAAAGTCTATATTTTTTAGAATATATTGATTCGCTATCATTACGTCAAAATGTTCAAAAGGCTTTAAACCGTGGGGAAAGTTATCATAAATTACGTCGAGCTGTATCTTTTGCAAACTTTGGGAAACTTCGTTTCAAGACTGAACAAGATCAGCAAATCTGGAATGAATGTAGTAGGTTGTTAACCAATTGTATTATTTACTACAATGCGAGTATATTATCAAATTTATTAACGAAATCTCAGAATAAAGGTATCGAGATGAACATACTAAAGTATATTTCACCGGTTGCCTGGCAACATATCAATTTTTATGGCCGTTATGAATTTAGCAAATCCCCCACAGTGGTAAATTTAGAGACAATCATTGAGAACATCAACGAAGATGATATTTTAACCAGATTAACGCAAGAACATTCACTTGATGAAGAATAAGACAAAATATAATTTGGTATATTTTGTCTTATTCCCCCTTTTCGGGGGATGGGCAAAAACACCCAAACTCCTTTTAACGGAAGAGATGGAACAATCTTTTCATTCATATTAACAATCCATCTTTTTCTTGCAATAAAATGCCTTATCATAGCTAGTGACGTTCCTGGTTCTAACCCTAAACGGTCGTCTGTATGTGAAGTAGCAATAGATAAAGGCGTTGTTTCATCCTGGATAAGCTGATAAACAATTTTTTCTATACTCTCTACAATAAAAGGGCCTAACTCCACGACATCTGGATTGTGATACTCTTTCCGAACCCATTTCACATTCTCACAAAATATTTCGGGTATCTCTTTATCCGTCACAATACCCCAATCTATATTTCTTCTTCGCCAATATTCTCTTTCAATTTCGAACTTCTCTATTGTGTGAGCATCCTCTAAATCACCCGCATATTTTAATGTCCTTACAAATTCTTTCGAATCAATATTTATGATAAAATCAGTAGTCATCACTACAATTTCTTGCGTTCTATTATCATGAGGGTGTTTAATTCCTAATCCTTCAGCTATAGATACTGTTTCTTCAATAGGTAGTAAAGGAAACTGTTCTCTAATATCCGTTACTGTACTAGACCACTCTAACAAATAAAAATAATCACTTTCTAAATCAGACAAAAGGTGGTGATTACGTCCTGTTTTCCAGCCTCCCCGCTGACCATCTCTTCCATTAGAAGGAAGATCCTGTGCCAACAACCAAGGTTTATAATTTTTTCCCTCCTTTTGTCCACGCCCTTGCTTAATATACCTTTCAATTTTCTTTGCATCTCATTCATATTTTCGTTTTGCCACAATGAATCCCTCATTTGACTATTTAATGGTAAATAAAAAAGGTTACCTATTTTTGCAATAGGTAACCTTTTGGTTCATATTATAAATTTATTGCCTTTAATCCATAGTACCTACTACTTTAGATACCATTATCGACAATCAAATCGAGTCTAATACTTTTTTTAAATAGTCTACAACTATTTTTTAACGGTCTAATACTTTTTTCTATAGTCTAAAACATTTTTTTAATGGAACAAACAATGCCAAAATGATAATTATTTTACTCCACAGTAACGGATTTTGCTAAATTACGTGGTTTATCCACGTCACACTCTCGGTGAAGTGCAGCATAATACGATATTAATTGTAAAGGTATAACCGATAAAAGTGGTGCTAACGCTTCATGTATTGATGGTAGAATATATCGATCATTTTCCATCTCTAATCCCTCCATAGCTATAATACATGGATTAGCTCCACGTGTTGCTACTTCTTGTACATTTCCACGGATTCCAAGACTAACATGTTTTTGCGTAGCAAGCGCTATAACTGGTGTCCCTTTTTCAATTAATGCTATCGTACCATGTTTTAATTCTCCACCAGCAAATCCTTCTGCCTGAATATAAGAAATCTCTTTTAATTTTAATGCACCTTCTAAACCAACGTAGAAATCAACACTACGACCAATGAAGAAACAGTTACGTGTTGTCGCTAGATACTCATTTGCAATTTTCTCCATTTCTTCTTTTTCATCACAAAGTACTTCCATTGCGTTTGCAACAAGACTTAATTCTTGAATTAAATCAAATTCTAGAACTAATCCTTTTAATTTTGCTAATTCAGATGCTAATATTGTTAATATCGTAATTTGAGCCGTGTATGCTTTTGTAGAGGCAACTGCGATTTCCGGACCAGCATGCAATAATAATGTATGGTTACTCTCACGCGAAAGTGTAGAATTCGAAACATTAGTAATAGTTAAGGAACCAAAATCTTGTTTGTTTATTTGCTTTAACACAGATCGACTGTCTGCTGTTTCACCACTTTGTGATATGAAAATGAAAAATGGCTTACTAGAAAGTATCGGAGGATTATAACTAAATTCACTTGCTACATGGACTTCGACGGGGATTTTAGCCCAATTTTCAATAAGTTGTTTGCCTACTAAACCTGCATGATAACTTGTACCGCAGCCAATAATATATATTCGATCACTATTAATTATCGAATTAAGTATATTGTCATCTAGTTTTATCTGACCACTTTTGTCTTTATATTTTTCAATTATTCTTCTAATAACAAAAGGTTGTTCATCTATTTCTTTCAACATATAATGATCATACGAACCTTTATCCATATCATTCACATCAAATTCCATTTCAATTGCGGATCTTTGTACTATTTCACCTTTTAAATTTTTAATGGTTACCCTTTCTTTCTCTACAATAACCATTTCTTCATCAAGTAAATGCAAGAACTGATTCGTTAAGTGAATCATTGGCATTGCATCTGAAGCAAACATATTAAAATTCCCATTACCTAGACCAACTAACATAGGACTCTTATTTTTAGCAATATATAATCTATCTTTATCTCGAGAATCGATTAATGCAATTGCATAAGAACCCTGTATTAAGTTTAATACTTTTATGAAACTTTCTTCTGTACTCAATCCTTCATTTGAAAATTTCTCTATCATCCCAACAATTACTTCAGTATCTGTATCGCTCTTAAAGTCATACCCCGGTAAGTGTTGTTTCGATAATATTTGATAATTTTCAATAACTCCATTATGAACTAAAGTAAAACGCTTAGACATACTACAATGCGGATGTGCATTCACTTTATTTGGAACACCATGTGTTGCCCAACGGGTTTGTCCTATACCTACATTAGCCAGTATATTATAATCCACAGTTTTTCGAAGGTTCTTTATTCTCCCCTTATCTTTAAATACGTGTACTCCATCTTCACTAAAAAGTGCAACTCCTGCAGAATCGTATCCACGATACTCTAGCTTTTCTAATCCATTTAATAGGTAGTCCTTAGTATCCATTTCTCCAATAAATCCAATAATACCACACACATTAATTCCTCCAATATTTCTCTATTTGAAATCATACTATTTTTTTGTCAAAAAAGTTTCCTTTTTATTTTTAAAATAGCTTAACAGCTGTGATTTCATCAACTGGGAGGCATCCGCCGATTCTTCGATACTCCTCCACCTCGTCAACTAGATAAAATTAGTCCTGGCGCTTTATGTACTCCAAACAATTTTCTATTATTATAATAGAAAACCTCTTAAATTCTAATATATGATCACTACAAAAGTCAAACTAATTATAATATTTAATGAATAAAAAAAATTATTCTACTAATATAACAACTGATACTCATTATATAAATTTCTAGTTTTGCAAAAATTATTAACTAGCACAAAACCTTTTGAAAAAAATAAGTGGGAGCAAAACGAGATAAAGTATTTTAAATACCGTATATTTTGCATCTCTATGAGAATGTGTATTATATTATTAAAAAAGAGAAATAAATTCACAATGTTTAATTGGATGAAATATTTGATTCACTAGCAATATATACTTTTATGAAGAAACTAAATCGAACTTAGGTGGAATATTTGGGTTTAGTTTTACATACATCCTCATCAATTATTCCTTCGATTTTCCACATCCTATTTCACACTATTCATGAGAACGATACCAATTATAAAAATAAAAAAGTTTCTTCTATTAAAGATTAAGAATAACCATAAAAATATTTTAATAGTCGTTTTCAAATGAATATTCTAACTTTTTAAGTCAATCGGGCTGATAAAGTCTAGTTTTAATTGCGAAAATTTATAAAAAATATTAATTTAAATATCTTCGCTATCAACTAATGGTAATTAACATATATCAAAATAGAAATTATTCATCTGATTTCACCATTCCAAAATCAGACGAATAATCATTATTTTTTAACAAATCATTCACTTTATTATTTCATATACAAATTTCCCTTTATTTCAGTAAACTGTTTAAATTCTCAAAAAAATCAGGGTAAGATATATTCACAGCATCTCTATTGCAAACTTTAATTTCATTATTCGTCAATAAATTAGCGATACTTAACATCATTCCAATTCTATGATCATGATGACTATCAACTATCCCTCCTATTAATTGACTTTCCCCTTCAATAATCATGCCATCATCAGTTGCTTTTATATTTACACCTAACTTTTTCAATTCATTAACTACTGTATCGATTCGATTTGACTCTTTAACTTTTAGCTCCTCTGCATTTTTAATAACGGTTTTCCCCTCAGCTTGAGTAGCAGCTAGAGCAAGTATAGGGATTTCATCAATTAACCTAGGGATTAAATCCCCATCAACCATAATTCCTTTTAAGCCTGAAGACCTAACAATAATATCGCCTACATCTTCGTTAGATACCTTTTTTTTATTTAATATCTTAATAGATGCCCCCATCTTTAATAAAGCATCTATTATACCTGTACGAGTATAGTTCAATCCAACATTTCTAATAATAATTTCACTATTAGGTATGATTGTGGCTGCTACAATAAAAAAGGCAGCCGAAGAAATATCACCAGGAACAGTAAAGTCTGTTCCTTCAAGCCTCTGGCTTCCTTCAATAGTAATAACATCACCGGCTACTTTTAATTTCCCTCCAAAAGCTTCAATCATTTTTTCGGTATGATTTCGTGTTTTGAAAGGGTCAATAATTGTTGTAATTCCATCTGCTAACATTCCAGCTAGTAAGACTGAAGATTTAACTTGCGCACTAGGAATGTTCATTTTGTAATCTATTCCTTTTAATTTTCTTCCATTAATATATAGAGGGGCAAATTGACCATTCTCTTCTCCTTCTATAAGGGCTCCCATCTTTTGTAATGGTTCCACCACTCTTTTCATAGGACGTTTTGCAATAGAATCATCACCAACTAATATCGAGCTGAAATTGGTATTTGCTAGAATTCCAAGTAATAATCTAATTGTTGTACCAGAGTTGCCAACATATAATTTCTGATTTGGAGCGGTAAAAGATTTTATTCCTTTACCTAATATCTCAATATACTCCTTATTTATTGCGATATTCACTCCTAGTTCCTGAAAACACCTAATAGTATTTAGACAATCTTCTCCTCTTAAAAAACCAGTAATTTTTGTTTTTCCATGTGCTAATGCACCAAATATAACTGATCTATGTGATATTGATTTATCACCAGGAACAGTGATTTCTCCAAATAATTTACTAGTAGTTAATAACTGCTTCAATATTATCACTCCAAGAGATTGAACTTTAATTTAATACGGATAATAACTCTTTAATTAAAAGTGCCTATATGTATGCGTTTGTATAAATCTAAACATCAAACCATTTAATATTCTTACAATGGCTTATCTGCAATAAACAACTACATTATAAGTTAATTAATAATATGAATTATAAACTTTAAGATAACAGATTATTAAATCGAAATAGGATTATTTTCATTAAAAATATTTTGCATTTTTCTTATGCTCCTGAAGATTATTTTGAATTAACTCCATTCTATCTTGTCCAAATTGTTTAACTATTTCATTCGCTAATTCCCAGGCAACCACTGCCTCAGCAACAATACTAGCTGCTGGTACAGCACAACTATCTGATCGTTCTATACTAGCTGCAAACACTTGCTTTGTATCAATATCTATACTCTTAAGTGGTTTGTATAATGTTGGTATTGGCTTCATTACTCCTCTAACAACAATTGGCATACCATTTGTCATTCCACCTTCAAATCCACCAAGGTTATTAGTTCTTCTTGTATAACCTTGTTTATTATCCCAGAGAATTTCATCATGAACTTCACTTCCAAATTTATCTCCACAACTAAATCCCAAGCCGAATTCCACACCTTTAAAAGCATTAATGCTCATAATAGACGCTGCAATTTTAGCATCTAATTTATGATCATAGTGCACATAACTACCTAACCCAACAGGTAGACCTTCTGCTATAACTTCAACTATTCCACCTATAGAATCTCCATCTTTTTTTGCGGCATCAATTTCTGCAATCATTTTTTTCTCAGCTGAAGAATCGTAACAGCGAACCGAAGATTTATCTATTTTTTCTATTAACTGATTTATATTTTCATATAAATATTCGCCCACCTCGGCTTTTCCTATCTTCAAAACATGGCTGACCACTTGTATTCCTAATTCATTAAGTATTTTTTTTGCAACAGCTCCTGCAGCCACTCTTATTGTCGTTTCACGTGCCGAGGAACGTTCTAAAACATTTCGCATATCACGATGCCCATATTTAATTGCACCATTTAAATCTGCATGTCCTGGCCTTGGTCTTGAAATTTTTCTTTTAATCTCTAATTGTTCATCCTCATTAAGTGGCTCAATTCCCATAACTTTAGTCCAATTTTTCCAATCATTATTTTTAACTACTAAAGTAATTGGTGATCCTAAAGTTTTCCCATGACGAACACCACTTAAAATTTCTACTTCATCCTTCTCAATTTGCATCCGTCGACCGCGACCATATCCTTGTTGCCGTTTTGAAAGTTCTATATTAATATCGTCTACACTTAATTTTAATCCTGCTGGAACACCTTCTAATATAGCGGTTAATTGTGGTCCGTGGGATTCCCCTGATGTTAAGTATCTCATTTCATGCTCATCCTTTATTTAATTTTTATTTTTTCTTTTTTAAATATTTCACCTGAAATAAAAGATTTCATAGAATTCATGAATTCAGAAAATTCATCGAAGTCCATTTGCTGTTTAGAATCAGATAGAGCTACTGATGGATTAGGGTGCACCTCTGCCATTACACCGTCCGCTCCTATAGCAATAGCTGCTTTTGCTGCTGGTATAAGCAAATCTTTTCTCCCAGTAGAATGTGTCACATCTACTAAGACCGGCAAATGTGTCTCCTTTTTCAAAATTGGAACTGCAGTAATATCTAAAGTATTTCTTGTAGCTGTTTCATAAGTTCTAATTCCTCTCTCACATAGAATTACATTTGTATTCCCCTCTGATAAAATATATTCCGCCGCAAAAATAAATTCCTGAATAGTTGCAGATAATCCTCTCTTGAGTAAAACTGGTTTATTAGTTTGTCCTACCGCTTTTAATAATTCGAAATTATGCATGTTTCTTGCGCCAATTTGAATAACATCTACATAATTTAAAAATTCATCAATATTTTGTGTACTTACCAGTTCAGTGATTACGGCCATATTAAACTCTTGTGCAACATCTTTGAGAATCTTTAATCCTTCTATCCCCAAGCCTTGAAAATCATAAGGAGACGTACGAGGTTTATATGCTCCCCCTCTTAATAGGCTTAATCCTTTCTTTGACATTTCATGTGCTATTGCTCTAACTTGAGCCCAATCTTCAACAGCACATGGTCCCATTACAAAATGCGGATATCCATCACCAATTCTCTCACCCTTAATATTAATAATGGTGTCTTCCAACTTATGTTTTCTAGAAACAAGGAGAGGAATTTTCTCAACCTTATTTTTTTGTATATCTCGACTAGCTTTAAAAATTTCTGCATAGATTTTTTTCAACATTTCATTCGTGTATGATCCGTTATTTAACGTGATTAATTTTTCAATTAAATTCTTTTCTCTTTCTACATTATCTACATCTAGATTTAATCTTTGTTTCTCTTTCCCAATTTCTTTAACAACTTCACTACGCTTATTTAAAATGTCTACTAATTGCATGTCTAATTCTTCAATTACAGCTCTCAATTCATTTAACTTATCCATATATATCACTCCTTTAAATTCCACACATAACATTATTGTCCAATTTTCTATTAATTGTCAATTAAGTATTTTTTTAATAAAGAATAATCGGAAAAATGCATCTTTTTATTAAATTGGATTTATCTGAAAAATATTGACAATAATAGGGAGTGATGTTTATTATTGAATTTGTATTTAGAATATTTCCTATTTTAAAAAAGAATGTCGTGGTGATGAATTTGATAATCTTAGATGACTATTCTAAGAAAAATGTATTATTGCAACCCTCTTTAATTAATATTGCTACCCTGGGACCTTCCGGTACCAGTAGTGAACATGCTGCAAAATCTTTTATTAATAATTTTTCCCTAAGTGTTCACACAAAAAGTAGGGTACATTTAATGTCAACGTTTGAAGAGTGTATCAGTCAAGTTTTAGAAAGTAATATCACGTATGCAATTGTTCCACATGCATATGAAGGAATTAAAGACTTTTATATGCACCCAGATTTAGAACTAATTCAGTTATTTAGATGTGATACTCCAATGTATGGACTAGCTGTTAGACCTGATTTTAATTTTCAGGCTGAAGCACTAGATAATCATATTGTAGTTTCTCATCCAGCACCTATTAGCCTACTAAAGTACTATATTGGGAAAGAAGCAATATTTAAAAAAGTGAATTCTACTAGTATTGCTGCTGAGTTAGTTAGAGAAAAGGTTTACGACTTTGCTATTACAAATGAAGTAGCTAGAGAACAAAACCAATTAAAATTTGTTTTTCAATTCAAAAATATACCAATGAGCTGGTCAGTATTTGGAAGGAGAGAAGTAAAATGATAACTACCGATAAAAAAAATTATAATAATTTTTTCCCAGAACCAATATTGAAAGAGTGGGATAATGGGGTAAAACAATATTGTACAAAAAGAGGAAATACTGAAGTCCTTATTTCTTATGTACCACCTGGGTTAGATGTAGATTTGCACAAACACCCTGAAGTTCAGCTAGGAATGGTAATATCCGGTGAGCTTATTATGCGTGTTGGTGATGTAGAAAGAAAAATGACCCCACTAGATACCGCTTATATAGCGCCACCTAATACCTTACATGGTGCTAAAAACTGTACTGATAAAGAAACTATCGCGATTGATATAAAACGTTTTGCTGAAAATGAAATTTATACTTTCCCTCCTGAATACTTCTTAGATGTATATAAAAAGAGGGATTTACTTCCAGGTATGGAGGTTACATTCTTTGTTGAAAATTGGATCGAAATAATGATTGCAGAAATCCCAAAAAATGGTGGGGAAATGCCTGACCATAAACATAAAAACGAACAGATTGGCATTTGTATAAACGGAGACTATGATATGACTATTGAAGATACTAGTCATCGTATGAGCTTTGGTAGTTCATATTTTTGTAATCCACGTGAATCACACAGTGCAATAAACAACTCTGATGTAGATTCGCGATCTATCAACATATTTTTACCACCAAGATATAATCGACTTAAAAAATAAATTTTATTCACTACATTAATAATAGATAAATCAGTGAAAGGTCGGGAAACATATGCAAGATTTAAATTCTAAAGTGGTTATTATCACTGGTGGAGCTTCAGGAATAGGTTTAGAGACCGCTAAGGCTTTTTTGGAATTAGGAGCTAAAGTAGTTATTGCGGATATACATGAATATAATGGTATGCAAGTAATTTCAACTATTAACGATGATAATCTTCACTTTGTTCATACAGATATTACAAAGGAAAGTGATTGTGAAAATTTAATTACCACAACATTAGAGCACTTTGGGGATATCCATGTTTTTATAAATAATGCTGGGATAGAAATAGGGGGTGCTATTCATGAAATGCCCCTCTCTGACTGGAATAAACTTATGAATGTAAATCTAACTGGTGTTTTTTTAGGTAGTAAACATGCTCTAAAATATATGGTTACAAAAGAAAGAGGCACTATTATTAACACATGCTCAGTTAGTGGATTAGTTGCATGGCCAGATATTGCCGCTTATAACGCTAGTAAAGGTGGTGTATTACAATTAACTAAGTCATTAGCTATTGATTATGCTAAATATAATATTAGAGTAAATTGTGTTTGTCCTGGAATAATTGATACACCACTAAATGAAAAATCTTTTGAACTAAATCATACTGATGATCTAGCAATAGTAAGAAAACAAAAAGAAAAATTAAGTCCTTTAGGGCGATTGGGTACAGCTAAAGAAATTGCCAATACAATGACATTCCTCGCATCAGATAATGCTAGTTACATAACAGGAAGTGCTTTGACTGTCGATGGTGGATATACAGCAAAATAATTAAAGGGGTTTTTATTATGAAAAGACTTAATGTATTAGTAATTGCAGATTTAGGAGGATGCCCTCCTCACATGTTTTATGAAAGCGTTGCAAGAAAATATAATATTATTAGCTATATACCACGCCCATTTGCGATTACTGAGAATCATGCCAAATTAATAGAAAATTTCTCCGCAGCAATAATTAAAGATACTGATTTCCTTAATGATATAAGTGATTTTAAACATCCAGAGTCAATTTATTGGGCACAAAAAAAATACGAAAAACCGGAAGAAGTAGTTGTGGAAGATATAGTAAAAGTAGCTAAGATGTTCAATGTTAGTGCTATTACAACGAATAACGAATTGTTCGTTGTACCTATGGCAAAAGCTTGTGAAAAATTAGGTCTAAGAGGTGCTGGCGTACACGCTGCTGAAAAAGCTCGTGATAAAAATCTAATGCGCGAAGCTTTTAATACTTCAGGTGTAAAATCTATTAAAAGTAAAAGGGTTGGTACATTAGAGGACTTCCGTAAAGCGCTAGAATACATTGAACTTCCAGCCATTCTAAAACCAACCTACTTAGCGAGTTCAATTGGCGTTACTTTTATTCACAATATGGAAAATGCCGAAGACCTTTTTTTACAGGCAGAAAATCTTTTAACTGGAATAGATGTACCCAAGTCAGTAAAATATGAAGCTCCTTTTATACTTGAAGAGTACTTAATAGGAGAATATGATGATTGGTATACAGAAGAAGGGTATTCAGATTACATAAGCATTGAAGGTATTATGGTAAATAAAGAATATCATCCATTAGTAATTCACGATAAAACACCACAAATTGGATTTGTTGAAACATCCCATATTACATCTTCTAATCTTGATGAAGATGCAAAGAAAAAAATTATTGAAGCTGCAAAAAAAGCAAATGAGGGATTGGGATTAGAGAATTGTGCTACACATACAGAAATTAAACTTATGAAAAATAGAGAATTAGGAATTATTGAAAGCGCTGCGAGATTTGCTGGCTGGGATATGATACCTAATATAAAGAAAGTATATGGGGTTGATGCTGCTGAAATATTAGTAGATGTTTTATGTCATGGATTTTCAGAACATTTACCAAATCAATTATTAGATAACCCTAAAAAATATGTAGCTGACTTCCACTTATACCCTACAGATTTCATGAAAACTGGAGAGATTGATGAAAACCAAGAAGTAATAACTTTTAATAAAATCACTATTCCAGAAGGTATATTAGTTGGAGATACAGAAATAAATAGCTTCTCCACAGTTGAAAGTGGCACTAAAATAAACCTAAAATTATTTGAAGCTTTTAATTCTTTGGCTAATTTACATTTATCAAGTAGTAACTCCACAGATTTAGTTGAGTCTATTAAAAACATACAAAATAATGCATCATTATCATTAATGGGAGATTATAGCTTAGTATGAAAAGTCTAACGAACAATTCGAGAAATCTACTTTACGGTCAGGCGTTATCATATATGGGCGATTATTGTGTTTTACCAGCTTTATTAATACTATCAACCTACTACGAATATTATTGGGTTACTTCGGGCGTCATCATTGTCCGAAGTATACCTATGATTTTCCAACCATTTTTAGGGATTTTGGTTGATAAATTTGATAGGGTTAAAATTATGTATTGGACTGATCTCGTAAGAGGAATAATATTCTTAGGGTTAACCTTTCTTCCGAAAGGGCAATATCCAATACTATTTTTATCATTCCTATTAATATCATATGGAAGTGGCGTCTTCTTTAACCCAGCTAGGTTAGCTGTTATGTCAACACTTGGAAATGAAATAAAAAAAATTAATACTCTTTTTGCTAAAGCCACTACATTAGCAATTATTATAGGTTCTTTAATTGGAGCCTTATTCTTATATTATGGTTCAGTTAATTTAGCTGTTGGTTTCAATGCCATTACTTACTTCATTTCAGCATTTTTTATTAAACAAATGAAGATTGAAACTACATCATTTGTACCAGGTAATATCAAAGATGGTCTGAATTCGTTTAAACAAGGAATCCATATAATCAAACATAATCCTTTTGTTCTTAACGCAATCTTTACAATGATGACAATGGCCTTATTATGGGGTATAGTATATAGCTATTTCCCTATTGCTAGTAGCTATATTGGTAATGGAGAAATTGGAAACTTCATTTTGACCTTATGTATTGGATTAGGCGGATTCATCGGCGTTCAATTTGTTAATAAATGGGGATTTAATGATAATAAAGGCCTAAATTATTTTTCTATAATTAGTCTTATTTCATTAGGGTTCTTTTTAACCTCTACACACTTTTCAGTTTCATTTTTAGCTGCAATTGGATTTTTTATTGCAATGGAGTATGGCGAGGTCATTGCCAAAGTAAAAGTTCAAGAAAATGCTGAAAATGCGGTTCAAGGACGTATTTTTGCAGTTTCAGAGGCATTAATAGGTCTGTTTATCTCTATTGGATCCACCTTAATTAATTTTGCCAATTCATCAGTAATTTTAGGGGTTATTGTGTTAATTATATTTGGCTTATATATTCATACAAAGATAGTAAATAAATTATATCAAAAAAACCAATTAAGTACTAACCGAATGGGACTATAAAGATTAGGAGCAAAAAATATGGTAATAGTATGTCCTTCAAATTCAATTAAACAACTTCCTAAGCAGGAATTTTTAGCTATAATTAATAAAGTTAATAAATTAACAGAAAAAGGGCTTGATATAATAAATTTAAGTCAGGGAAACCCTGACCTTCCTACTCCACCACATATAGTAGAATCTTTAAGACAAGCTTCACTTAAACCTTTACATCATAAATATTCCCCTTTCAGAGGGCATGCTTTCTTAAAGGAAGCTATTAGTTTATTCTACAAAAGAGAATATGATGTTAACATTGATCCAAATAAAGAAGTTGCAATATTTAATGGTGGAAAAGCAGCTTTGTACTCCATTAGTCAAAGTTTATTAGATGAAGATGATATCGCCTTAATACCTGATCCTGGTTATCCAGAATACTTATCAGGTATTCTAATGTCAAAAGCTACACCTCATTATTTAAATTTACGGGAATGTAATGGATATCTCCCAATTTACAAAGAAATAAGTCCAGAAGTATGTGATAAAGCCAAAATTATGTACTTAAATTATCCAAGTAATCCAACTGGTGCCAGTGCGAATTTGGATTTTTTCGAGGAGACTGTAGCATTTGCAGAGAAAAATAATATTAACGTTATTCATGACTTTGCATACGGAGGGTTGGGCCTAAGCAGGAATAAACCAGTTAGTTTCCTACAAGCAAAAGGTGCTTTTAATTCTGGAATTGAAATCTATACTATGTCTAAATCTTATAATATGGCTGGCTGGAGGGTAGCTTTCGCAGTCGGAAATGAGCATATAATTAACGCTATCAATGATTTTCAAGATCATGTTTTTGTCAGTCTTTTTGGTGCTATCCAAGAAGCTACTAAAACTGCTTTATTAGATGATCAATCATGCCTAGAGAATCTAAATACAATCTACAATAAGAGAATAGATTATTTTATAAATAGGTGTAAAGATGAATTAAATTGGAGCATTGAAAAACCAAAAGGATCTTTTTATATATGGGCACCTATCCCAAAAAACTTTACTTCTTACGATTTCACACAATATTTGCTGGAGTGCGCACATGTCGCAGTAACGCCAGGAGAGGTTTTTGGAAAAAATGGAGCGAAATTTATAAGAATTTCTATGATCGCTGATATAGATAGATTAGATGCTTTTATAGAGAGAATAAAAAAATTAAATTTAGTTTTCAACTCTTAAATGATTGAAAAGAAAAAAGGAAGAAGGGATTTCCCCTTCTTCCTTTTTAGCTATTATAAATATCTAGATACTTCGTATAGAACCACCATCTACTGAAATTTGCTGCCCTGTTACATATGAAGCATCTTCGGAAACCAAGTATGTAATTAATGATGAAATTTCTTCTGGTAGACCGACTCTATTCACAGGAATATTTTTCAACACTTCTTGTTCAGCCTCTTCTTCGCTTATTCCCTTATTTTGTACAATACTTTCAATATATTTTGTATATCTATCAGTAAATATAAAACCTGGGTTTATACAATTAACTGTAATACCTTTTGGAGCTACAGCAGTTGAAATATTTTTACTAGCATTAATTATTGCAGCATTAATCATTCCATTTGTAAACATATTACTCGTAGGCTCTTTCCACAGATTTCCCACAATATTTACAATTCGGCCATATTGTCTCTCTCTCATAATTTCAGTAGCTTTTCTAATGCAATCTATATATGTTATTGCTTTGTTTGAAAAAGCTTGTAGTAACTCTTCATTCTTACTATTTAAAAATGAATCTGGTTTTCCGCCAGGAACATTATTTATTAAAATATCTAATCTACCGAATTTTTCTGAAATATCTTCAAACAATTGATTTCTACTTTCTTCTAGTGTTATATTTCCTACAAATCCCATGTATGTATTTGATGGATTCACAGACTTTAATTCTTCCACCATTAATTCTATATTTATTGGACTTCTAGAATTCACCACAACTTGATACCCTTTACTAGCCAAATTAATAGCTACGGCCCTTCCTATTCCTTGACTTCCTCCAATTACTAATGCAACTTTTCTATTTTCCATACATACATCCCCCAAATATTCATTATATAACCTACATATTATTTTACCAAATTTTTAAAATTTTTTCACTATAGATATTGTTCTTATAGTTCGAGTGTAAGTCTCTCTTCAATCATATATCACTTAGATATATGATTGAAGGATGCCGTTCCGATAGCTTAACATCTTTTCATTACATTTTAATCAGTTTATTCACAATGCTTTTAAAAATACATAAAAATATTTTATTCGCTGAGCACCTCGAGAAATTTAGGTATTGTGTTCACTTCGGAGAATACAACATATGTTACTGTATGCGCTAATTCGGAAATTGAATCTATAAACTCTTCAATCTCTTCAAGACTACGAACAACAATCTTTACCATGTAACAAGATTGTCCAGAGATTCGATAGCAGAAATCAACCATTACATAATTTTTTATATGCTTTTTAAATCGTTCATAGTTCCCATTTTTAACAGTTATATTTATTATAGCTTCAATTGTAAAACCTAACTTTTTATAATTTATTTTTGTTGTATACCCCTCTATAACCCCACTATATTCCATATTACGCACTCTTTCTGCTACTGAGGGTGCAGATAGGTTAACTTTTTTTGCTAACTCCCTCATTGAAATCCGTGGATCTTGGGTTAATACTTCCAAAATTTTCAAATCCATTTGATCTATTTTCATTTTTAAAAAATCCCTTCATAAATATTTTCAATTGACATATATATAGTAAAACATAAATTCAAATGAAATGGAAATGAACTGTATTTTAATTTATCATTAAATTAAAGATAAATTCATTTTATTAAATCTCAAATATATAAAGGAGGTACAGATATGCCAAACAAAAAGTACATCAAAAAAGTAGAAAAGGATAACCAAGAACTTTTGCGATATTATTTTAGACAAATAGTACAAGCAATTATTTTTTATAAATAGAACAGAATATTTTTTCTATTATATAAAAATAGATTTACAATTGTTACTAACTCTTTTAAAATTTGAATTCAAAAGTACAACTATTACTACTTAAACAGCTCTAAAATCAATTTATTATATATAAAAGGAGGTTTAACGATTTTGTCCCTTAAAGAATTGGAAAGTCAATCAAAAGATGTTAGTACTTTTCCTTTATTAACTGTTATGGCACTTATTTTGGGTATTTTTTTAGCTGGGTCCGAGGAGCTTGTAGTTTCCCCTCTTTTACCTGATTTATCCTCAAGTTTCAACTCAACCATTGACGTTGTAGCATTATCCGTCAGTATTTATGGTATTTCAATTATTTTTGGAGCTGCACTGTTAACGCCAATTGGGGATAGGTTTTCACGTAGGATAAATATGGTAATTGGGATAATAATCTTTATACTAGGTACAACCTTATGTATCTTTGCACCCAGTTTGATAATTTTTTTTATCGGTCGTGCACTTTGTGGGTTAGCATCTGGTGCTTTTATCCCCACTGCTTATGCATTTGTAGCAGATCAGATACCTTATAAACATCGTAGTAAGGTAATGGGACTCATCGTTTCAAGTTGGTCATTGTCTTTAATTTTAGGAGTTCCCTTGGGTTCTTTTATAGGGCAATGGTTGAATTGGAGGTGGACGTTCGCTATTTTTAGCTTTGTAGGAATTTTTGTCCTAGCTCTTATCGTTATGGATATATTTCGTCATTTAGAATGGAGAAAATTACCTTCAACAAATTTCAAGCAAAAAGGTTCATTAATTCATTCTTATTATACTGCTTTTACAAGCCCAAACGTCCCCGTACTTATTATAATTACGTTTTGTAATATGATAGGCTTTTATGGAATGTATACTTATCTAGGAAGTTATCTCAGGTCTGTTTTTCCATCTGGTACTTCAGTTGCAGGAAGCTTAATAATAGTTTATGGATTAGGTTTCGCTACAAGCTGTATCACTGGAAAATATGCCGATAAAATTGGTAAAGAAATTTCATTAACTGGTACACTGACACTACTTACAGTGATATTAGGATTTCTCCCTTACACTACTAATTTCATCATACCTCTTATATTTTTCTTATTTATTTGGGGAATGATGCAAAGTCTAACAGTTACTTTATTAAGTACGATTTTAAGTGAATGTTCCTCTACCTACAGAGGACGAATTCTTGCCATCTACAGCTTGGCAACTAATCTAGCCGTAACTTTAGGATCCGCTTTAATGGGGCCTATATATTCTAATTATGGCTATGGAAAAGTTAGTTTAATTTGCGCTGTACTAACATTCATTGGATTATTATTAAGCATATTTATTTATAAATATAAACCCAAGAATGCTTAATTAAATCACTGATTAATAAATTCGAATGTTGATCCTCTTCTGAGGTCCAAGTATGAATAAAGTCTGTAATAACAAAAAGGGATCCTTTAAAAGTTACAGATAAATACGTTGTAAGCCATGGTAAATTCACTTCTGTTAATAAAGCTGTTTCAATGGCTGTAATTACACCAGAAGGAAAAGTAACTTGACTTTCATCCCAAGAGCTCTCAAAGGTTCTCCTTCGTCTGTTTAACCTCCTACAACGCAATGGACGAAAATCTTATCGATACGAAAAAAAGACAGTCTTTGATATTTCTTACGATTAGTCAATCTTTATTTTAAAGCAAGCATTGCAGTAAGATCTGCCCCCCCATAACCCCTATACTTTGTAGATCTGGATTCCATTCGTGAGCCTGTTTTACAAAATAGTCGATTGCTGATTTAATATCTTCTAAAATTCTTAGCCAAGTATAATAGGGGCACGGCAACGATTCCTTCTTTTTAGGGCCACTCATGATTGTAATTTAATCGAGATATCACTTAAACACGCATTTTACAACAAATAAAAGGAATACATTTGGTTCTGGTGCAAAAACTTTAATCCAGTTGTAAGCAACCTCTAAAACTTGGATATACTGATACTATTACTCTTAAAA